>JBDIWM010000047.1 GCA_039638595.1 Atribacterota bacterium | reverse complement strand
TTGCCGACGTCCGGGTACGTCGAGCTGTAAACCATGCCATCAACAAACAGGAAATTGTCGAATACCTCTATAAAGGCACCGCTGTCGTAGCCAAAAATCCCATTCCCCCCAGCATGTGGGGATATAATGATGCCATTGAAGACTATGAGTACAATCCAGAAAAGGCTCGAGACCTCCTCAAAGAAGCTGGATACCCGGACGGCTTTGAAACCACACTCTACGCGATGCCTGTTTCCCGACCCTATATGTTTGACCCACCAAAAATTGCTGAAGCGATTCAGGCTGACCTTGAAGCAGTAGGTATTAAAGCCAAAATCTACACTATAGAATGGGGAACCTACCTCCAGGAAACCGAAGCGGGAAAGCATCCCATGTGCCTTTTGGGTTGGATTGGGGACAACGGCGACCCCGATAATTTCATTTACGTCCTTCTCGACAAAGACAACGCCATCGTAGGAAGTGCTGCAAACGTAGCCTTTTACCGCAATGACGAACTGCATGACATCCTCATCAAAGCACAGAGAACCTATGATCAAGCAGAACGAGAAAAACTCTACATGAAGGCCCAGGGAAGCATCCACAATGACGCTCCCTGGGTACCACTCGCTCATGCCAAACTGCAGATGGTGTTCAAGAAAAATGTGAAGGGTTTCGTCCTCCATCCTCTGGACAGGAAGTCCTTCCAGAAGGTCTGGATTGAAAAATGAAATCATGGGGTGCTCAAAGCACCCCACGATAAAAAAGATGGTACAGGTGTGAAACGGTACCTTTTAAAGAGGCTTTTATTGATTATTCCAGTCCTTCTTGGGGTCTCCGTTATTGTCTTTTTTCTGGTACGCCTTGCACCGGGAGACCCAGCCAAGGTTCTGGCTGGAGAACATGCTTCGCCAGAATTCATCAAGGCGGTACGGGACAAATGGGGCCTGGACAAGCCACTCTCCATTCAGTATTTCATATGGTTACAAAGCGTCCTCCGGGGAGATTTTGGTACTTCCATTACCACTCACGCTCCGGTACTCAAAGAGATTCGCCATCGCTTCCCAGCCACATTAGAACTCTCGATTTTTGCCATGCTCATTGCAGTTCTTTTGGGCATTACCGCGGGAATTATTTCGGCTGTGCGTCAGTATTCAGTTTTTGACTATCTTTCCATGATTGGAGCACTGTTTGGCATTTCCATGCCTGTTTTCTGGCTGGGACTCATGCTCATGCTCATTTTTGGTCTGAAATTTGACCTTTTTCCCATTTCAGGCCGACTGAGTCCTGATGTAGCACTTCGAACCATTACCGGCCTCCACCTTCTCGATGCTTTGCTCACTGGAAATGGTAAAGCTTTCCTTGACGCGCTTTCTCACCTTATCCTCCCTGGTATTGCCTTAGGAACCATTCCTGCAGCACTTATTGCGCGTATGACTCGATCTTCGATGTTGGAGGTGATTCGTCAAGATTTTATCCGGACCGAACGAGCCAAGGGTTTGCCAGAACGGGTGGTGATTTACAAGCATGCCCTTCGTAACGCCCTTATCCCGATTGTTACAGTTATCGGCATGGAATTCGGACTCCTTTTGGGGGGTGCCATTCTCACCGAAACTGTTTTTGCCTGGCCGGGCCTGGGAAGATATACGGTGGACGCCGTCTACGCCCGAGATTATCCAGCTATTCAGGGGGCAGTCCTTTTCATTGCACTCACGTTCGTATTGGTCAATCTCTTCACAGACCTTCTTTATGCTTACATCAATCCTCGAATCCGGTATCGATAGCCATGCTAAGAAGAGCTCAGGTCCTTGAAACATTCCGAGTAGCGAAGAAAAATAAGGCCGCTCTGGTGGGTCTGGGTATCATCGTAATAATGGTAATCGTGGCGCTTTTTCCAAATTACCTTGCTCCAAATGACCCCATCAAAAGGAATCTCTCTCAGCGCCTTAAACCTGGTTTCTGGGCTGGTCGGGAATACGCTTCTTATCCTCTGGGCACTGACTATTTAGGCCGATGTATCCTTTCTCGCATCATCTGGGGAACTCGAACTTCACTTCTGGTGGGTTTTATCGCCGTGGCCATTTCCACCGTTTTAGGCCTTATCCTGGGGGTTTTCTCTGGATACTTCGGAGGATGGATAGATACACTCCTCATGCGTATTGTGGACGTGATGTTCGCTTTCCCCAGCATCCTTCTGGCCATCACCATCATGGCCGCCTTAGGACCGGGCCTTGAAAAGGCCATGATTGCCATTGGTATCGTCTACACACCCCAGATGGCCCGAGTGGTCCGAAGCGCGGTACTCGTCATTCGAGAAATGGAGTACATCGAAGCCGAAAAAGCCCTCGGTGCAAGCCACGGACGAATCATCTGGCACCATATCCTTCCCAATGCAATCGCGCCAGTTATCGTCTACGCCACACTGAGTACCGCTGGAGCCGTCCTCGACGCCGCTGCCCTGGGGTTTCTAGGCCTCGGAGCGCTTCCTCCCACCCCAGAATGGGGAGCTATGCTTTCTGGAAGCCGTCAGGCATTGACTGCCGGTGCTTGGTGGGCAGCAACCTTTCCAGGAATTGCGATTATGTGCGCAGTGTTAGGATTAAATCTCCTGGGTGATGGCATGAGAGACCTTTTGGATCCCAGACTCAGAGTATAAATGGACGAACTGATTTTGAATATAGAAAATCTGAAAACATACCTCAAAACTCCCGGGGGTGTGGTCAGAGCCGTTGACGGAGTCGATCTTACCATTTACCGAGAAGAAACCCTGGGCCTTGTGGGTGAATCGGGTTGTGGAAAAAGCATGACCGCTCTTTCCATTCTCAAACTGTACCCAAAGCCCCAGGGCGAAATCGTAGCAGGCCACATTTATTTTAATGGTCAGGACCTGGTGAAAAAGTCAGAAGAAGAGATGTATCAAATCCGGGGAAGCAAAATTTCCATGGTTTTCCAGGAACCCATGACCTCTCTGGATCCAATATTCCCGATAGGCGAAGGGATCATCGAAGTTCTCACATTACACCAGAAAATCAACCGTCGCGAAGCGTACAAAATGGCTATCGAACTCCTACGCAAAGTGAAAATCCCCGAACCAGAACGAAGAATGAAATATTATCCTCATCAGTTATCAGGAGGTATGCGCCAGCGAGTGATGATTGCCCAGGCCCTAGCCTGTAGACCCCTTCTGCTTATCGCCGATGAGCCAACCACGGCGCTTGACGTAACGATTCAGGCACAGATTCTTACTCTGATTAATGAACTAAAGCAGGAAATGAAAACTGCCGTTCTTCTCATTACCCATGATCTTGGAGTCGTCGCGGAAACTTGCCAGCGGGTTGCCGTGATGTATGCCGGAAAAATTGTCGAACGAGCATCAGTAGAAGTACTCTTTGAAAATCCCCTCCATCCTTATACCCAGGCCTTACTCGCTTCCATCCCTCGAATGGACAACCCCAAAAAACGACTACAGCCTGTTCCCGGCACTGTTCCCGACCTCATTCGGTTACCACCAGGATGCCGCTTCCACCCCCGCTGCCCAGTCCGTTTTGCTCCTTGCGATCAAGAGGAACCATCACTAAAAATCTTAGAAGGAGGACACCTGGTTTCATGTCACCGCTACTAATGGAAGTCCGCAACCTGAGCAAGAGGTTTATTGTGGAAGAGGAATGGGGCGAAAAACGTATTCTTAACGCTGTAAATGATGTCAGCTTTCCCATTTTTAGGGGAGAGACTCTGGGTCTGGTGGGAGAAACCGGTTGTGGAAAAAGCACTCTGGGGCGTTGCCTCCTGCGACTCCTCGAGCCAACCAGTGGCGCAATCATCATGGATGACCAGGATATCCTGCGTACTCCCCTGCATGAGTTCAAGAAATACCGCCGGAGGATGCAAATCGTTTTCCAGGATCCTTTCGCATCCCTCAACCCTCGAAAGACCGCTTACGCCATTCTTGAAGAACCCCTCATTATTCATGGTGAAAGGAACCCCAGAATTCGCTACGAATTGGTGCAGGAGATCGCCTCCCGGGTGGGGCTGGAAATACAGTCTCTCTCCAATTATCCCCATGAGTTTTCGGGAGGACAGAGACAGCGTATTGGCATTGCCCGAGCGCTTATTTTGCAGCCGGAATTCGTAATTTGTGACGAACCGGTTTCAGCTCTAGATGTTTCCATTCAGGCTCAGATTCTGAACCTCCTCTCAGAGCTCCAGGAAACCATGCATCTTACCTACCTTTTCATCTCCCACGATTTGAGTGTGGTACGGCATATCTCCAGCCGTATTGCGGTGATGTATATGGGACGGATTGTAGAAATCGCCGAAAAAGAAGAGATTTTCTCAACCCCACTGCATCCCTACACGAGGGCACTCTTGGCCTCGGTCCCCATTCCCAACCCAAAGGCGAAAAGAGAAAGAATTCTTCTTGAAGGGGATCCACCCAGTCCATTCCAGTTTTTTTCTGGATGTCTTTTCCACACTCGCTGCCTTTTTCGAATGGATATGTGTGTCGAAGTCACCCCTGAGCTTCAAACTGTCGACCATGAACACTTCGTAGCCTGCCATCTTTACGGAGGGAAATGATTGTTGGAAAAACGATTCATTACCATTGTGTCTCTAGGAGTGGGTATCGTTTTTGGAGGAACCATTGGATATACACTATTAGAAAAATGGAATTTTCTGGACGCCCTTTACATGACAATCATCACCATCACCACTGTCGGTTTCCAGGAAATACACCCCCTCTCTACAGGAGGAAAAGTCTTCACGATGTGCCTGGTCGCTTCGAGTATTTTTGTAGTAACCTATGCCGTTTCCTATTTTATCGATACACTCGCAGAAGGAAAATGGAAAGAATACCTGCAAAGGAGGGAAATAAAAATGGAAATTCATCACCTGACCAATCACTATATTGTTTGCGGTTGTGGCGTGGTGGGAAGAGAAGTGATTGAATACTTCACCAAAGCGAGGGAAAAATTTGTGGTGATTGAAAAAGATGAGACCAAAATTAAGGAAGCGCTGCAAAATTTTCCCGACTTTCCGTATATTCTCGGGGACGCCACTCGAGAAGAAAATCTGAAAGAAGCCCAGATTGAAAAAGCCAGAGGACTTCTTGCCCTGGTGGGGAATGACCCGGACAATGTGTACATCGTCCTCACTGCCAAGTATTTGAATCCAAAACTGCGTATCGTGGCCCGAGCCATTATTCCGGAGTCAATCGAAATCATGAAAAAAGCGGGAGCAGACTACGCGATTTGCCCGCAGAAAATAGGAGGCTTACGGCTAGCCGCAGCAGCTCTGCGCCCCCATGTTTCCTCTTTTCTCGACCTTGTTTTGCGCAGTGAAGCCTTTGGATTGACCATTGAAGAGGTGGAAATTGCTCCACATTCTCCTTTTGTGGGGAAAAGCCTGGCAGAAATTAATCTACCTGGTAAATGGGATCTCATCGTCGTAGCCATTAAGTCTAAAGAGCAGACCTATTTCGAATTAAATCCCAATGCCCAAACCGTTATCAATGCAGAAGATATCCTTATTCTCCTTGGGAAGCTCGACCGCATCCTGGAGTTACAAAGGTCGATGAGTTAAAAATCCTTCACTTCTCCCTCCTGGTTCTGCAGGTTTCTCTTAAGACAACGCACAGGCTCTGCGCACCGGTTTCCTCAACTTTGGAAAGGAAAATCATACAGGATAAAAAGCGAAGGAAAGAAGAGAGAAAGAAAACATAATAATAAGGATTTATCTGCCAGCCAAAAGTTGTCCCAACGAAAGAGGAAACAAGGGGTACCACCTTTTCTAGGACGTATCCTCCCACAAGGTAGGCAAAAGCAATACCAAAGGTACCCAGGAAAAAATTGAGCACGCCAACGTACAGAGAACGGTTTTCTTTCGGTGAAAGTTTCAAAAGGAGATTATTGGTGGTAAGGTCAATCCCGGGCCAGAAAACCCCCGCCAGAGTTTGAATAATGGGAACCACCACAATCCAGTTCTGGGAAGTAGTGTAACACCAGATAAGGGGAAGAAAAATAGCCACCGTGGTCGAGAGTACCGCAACTGGCTTGTTCCCGAAACGGTCAGTCAATCGCCCCCAGACCCGAACAAAAAAGAGGGTCGCAACATTGGAAATCACCTGCACATAGAACGCAATCTGGAAGAAATCCATGTGTAAATGTTTCAACATGTAAAGGTTAAAGAAAGGGGAAGCAACGTTGACGGCAAAATTCCAGGTAATCACAAAAAAGAGAAACTTCCAGAACGGACGACAACACAGAATCTCTCTAAAAGCCAAGGCGGGACTCTCTCCCAAGCTGGAGACGGTCATTGGTGGATCATAGGTTTGGGCAAAAAAGAAAAGCTCCATGAGCCCTGCGATTGAAGCCAGGGCAAAAACAAAGGCAAAGCCAGATATTCCCGCCATCGTATCCAGCAACTTTCCCACCACCAAACCACTGATGAGGGCAGCAACGGTAGCAATCATGGTCCGATGACCAAAAAATCTCCCCCGGACTTCAAGAGGCACAAGATCACCCATCCAGGAGAGAAAACTTACGTTCGTGAATGCACCCCCAATCGAGCTGATGGTAAGGGAAACAACCAACGTAAGGAATAAAACACCTCTTGTCCCAATGAAAAAGGGAGAAAAGGCGACGAGAATCCAGGGAAAACGGTTGACCAAAAGACTCCACAAAAAAATTGCCTTCCGGTTACGTTTCCGCTCAAGAACCAGTGAAGCCACGATCTGAACCGTTCCCCCAAGCACAGGCATGGCCAGCATCACAGCATAAAGAAAGTCCCCAAAGCCAAGTTCTCTGGCAAACCCAGCCAGAGGGAATCCGGTAGTGATGTTAAAAAAGATAATACCAAAACACACACTCCAGATGACGAGATTGAGACTGCGGTGAAGTGTTACTCCCACTCCTATATCACCAGGATCGAGATTCAACAAAGATTGAAAAAAGGCAAAAAACTTCTTTATCATAGGTGTTTTATACCACAAATTTTCCCCCTCGATACCCAAAAGTATCCTTTTCAAAACGTTTCGTCAACAAAGTGCCATGATGATGATACAATAATCAAAAAGGAGGAGTTTCGATGCCTATCTTAGAAGAAATCCAACAATTTATCCAGAGCATCTCTGGGAACTTTCAGGAAAAGAAGGGTATCTATGAAATTTCACTTCTCGTGGCGGAACGCAAAGCTTTTCTGGCTCGACAAAAATTGGAATACAAGGCGCGATTTCAAATTGATGATATCAAGAAGTGTGTCCAGTTCACCGAAATGCTCAAAGAATCCGGTGCCGGTCTCTCAGGCAGCGACCTTGATACCACACCTGGTTTTGGCTTCAAAAAGGAGACCCACAATACGCTTTCCGGTGCGCGAAGCGGTACCATTGAAGAACAATCCAAACTGTTGGGCAAAAAGTACGAGTACCGGTTCGATTGCCGAAAAATCCGAAGCGCTGTCGAGGAAATTGCCAGAAAAAATGGATACGAATTCCATTACCAGTTCACTGCATCAGGTCTTTAGACCATCAGAAAACAACGCCAGTGGGAACGAAAATTTTCGTTCCCACCATACCCTCAATACCGGAAGGAGTTCACTTCCTCAAACATGGCCACAACATTTTCCGGGGGAACACCAGCCATAATATTATGTACCTGCTGAAAAACATATCCACCCCCAGAAGCAAAAACGGTAATATTGTGGCGTGTATGTTCCCGGACTTCTTTAGTAGTTCCAAAGGGAAGGATGCGCTGGGTATCACATCCACCACCCCAGAAAACAATATCCCTGCCAAACTCCTTTTTTAGTTTCTCTGGTTCCATATCTCTGGCAGTAATCTGCACTGGCTGAATGATATCAAGGCCAGCTTCAATAAGGTCCGGTAAGAGCCGATAAAAACTTCCGCAGCAGTGGAGAGCCACCTTGAGGTGGGGAAACCTTTTTTTCACTGTCTGCCACATGATGGCGTGGCGAGGCTTAAAGAATTCCTGATACATTGCCGGTGAAATTTGGGGTCCAGTTTGCATTCCCAGGTCATCTCCAAATCCGATGATATCCACATACGGACCAAGGGTTTCCAGAAACCTCTCCAGATTCGTCAGATGGTACTCCACCAACCGGTCCAGAAAACGATGGATTCGGGCAGGATTAAGGGCAATTTCTGTAAACAGATTATCGATTCGAAAAACGAACTGGGATGTTTCCAGGAGATTCCCTCCAAAGGCAGCATAAATAGCCCGATCGGTTGATTCACGCAACCTTTTAGCATACTTTTTCTGTTCCTCCCAAGACCAGGGATATGGGGGTGCCCCCAGGCGAAACCACATTACCTGAGCCAGGTCGTGTTCTAAACGTTCAAAGGTTTCGTCTGTGTTCTCCGCTAAAGGAAAGTAACACTGCTCAAAATAAAGGCATCCTGGCCGTTGCACACAGATGGGTTGTCCCTCATCACCCCGCACAATCCACCCTTCCTCTGCTTTCTCTACCTCAATAAACGATGGGATTTTACATGGTGTCCCGTCAGGGAGTTCCCAATCTTTCCAGTACGCTGATTCATCTACAAAAAGGTGTTCCAACCCCACCACATCAACCTGGAAGAGATCCAGAACGTCTTTCTCAATCAAGGCCAACTGCTGAATAAAATCATAAACCAAAATTGGTCTTTCGGATAAACCAAGCTTACGACGCAAATCCCGATAGGCTAAAGCCATAATCCCAGAAGAACGATGTCCTCCAAAATCTACCGGAATCTTATCTGCTTCCTTATGGGCAAGCGCCAACTGCACTCTTTCCCGAGAAGTCATATCAGTTCCTCCTCATTCCCCAATAATTTTCACCAGCACTCTCTTTTTCCTTTGACCGTCAAACTCACCGTAAAAAACCTGTTCCCAGGGACCAAGATCCAGTTTTCCTCCTGTCACCGCAATGACTACTTCCCTTCCCATAATAGTTCGCTTGAGATGAGCATCAGCATTATCTTCCCCCACGTTATGAGCATACTGATCGTATGGTTTTTCTGGTGCCAGACGCTCTAACCATCGTTCAAAATCCTGATGCAACCCCCGTTCATCATCGTTCACAAAAACACTGGCCGTAATGTGCATCGCGTTACAGAGCAGTAACCCTTCATGAATTCCACTCTCTTTTAAGCATTCTTCAAGGGCGGAAGTAATATTGATAAATGCTCTCCGAGTCTTCGTCTCAAACCACAATTCTTTCCGGTAACTTCGCATTTCCCGTATCCCTCCATTCCACAACCATTTTCACATAACCGTTACCAAGGGAAGTGCCTTAGCTATTTTCTTTTTCAAGTCCTCCATCTCCTCTACCGAAACCGGCATCAGATTTTCAAGCTGGTATGTTTTGCCAATTCGAGCATATTTCCCCGCACCAAGACGGTGATACGGTAAAAGCTCTATTCTCACTCCAGGTAGACCTTCGAGGAAGCGAATCAATAATTGGATATCGCTCTGGGTATCATTAATTCCTGGAATGCGTGGATACCGCACCAGAACTTTACTCGAAAACTCCCGAAAAAGCACAACTAAATTTGAAAGAATTTCCCGGTTCTCAACACCGGTATAGAATTTGTGTTTTGCTGAGTCGATGAACTTCACATCGTAAAGAATCAAATCCACAATTTTCACCAACATCCTCAATTTCTCTAAGTCATCATTTCTGATTCCCGAATATCCTGCCGTGTCAATAACAACAGAAATCCCCCGTTCTTTCAAGGCTTTTGCGAGGGCCAGGACGAAATCAAACTGAGTGAGTGGTTCACCCCCTGAAATCGTCACGCCTCCACCTGATTCTTGGTAAAATAAACAGTCCTTTTCCACCTCTTGTACGAGTTCGGCAACGGTCACCTCGCGACCAATAATTTCCAGTGCCCCTGCAGGACACATTGCCACACAGAAACCACAGAGTGTACATCGTGCCCGGTCGATACGATACGGATTGGTAATATCGATAGCCCATTCTGGACATTCGGTAACGCATTTCCCACAGTTCCTGCATTTTTGGGCAGTAAAAGCAATCTCAATGTCCGCACTTTGAGACTCGGGATTATGACACCAGCTACAACTGAGCGGACACCCTTTTAAAAAGATTGTAGTCCTGATTCCCGGACCATCATGGAGAGAAAAACGCTGAACATCAAAAACCATGCCCTTCAAAGCCGGTATTCCTCTTTACTCCAACTTTTTTGCTAACCATTGAATGGCCTGATACCAGAATTGAGCATAATATGTCCACTCCACAAATGCGCTTCCCCAGTGTGGTGCAAGGTCTGAAGCGAACGCCATGGTTCTTCCTTTTCCATATTCCCATACCGCAATGAAGGGGTCTTCACCACAGGAAGCAATACAGGTCGCACCAACTTTCAATTGTAAACGGTTGTAACCCAGAAAAAGCGGCCATTCCTGTGGAGGAACATCCCTGACCAACGGGTGTTCTGGAAGAATGATGGCAGGTTTTATCCCTGCGGTCATTTCCACCCGATCATCATCCTTGAAGAGCGATACTGGTAAAACCTCTTCGATCGGACTTCCATGGTAATTGGCGATTGCCCTCACCCCTTGAAATGACATCCACCCTCCACACATGGCCAAGCCCCCACCTTGTTTTACAAACTCTCGAACCACCGAGAGTTTATCGGGACCCATGGGAACCTGAAAAAAGTCGGGGTAAAAGGTTAACGTATTGCAACCCGTGTCGCTCAAAATGAGCACATCGTACGTTTTCAGTTCATCTATAGTACGGGGGAAAGCACTCAGTGCCACATGATTAGGCATGTGAACCACTTCCACATCTGGATACGTTTTTAAAGCGTCTCGGAACCAGCGAGAAAAGTCTTCATACCCCCCGAGCGGAACCACATCAAATCCTTTGACGTGAAACTTCAGAACAATCCAGGTCTCCCCTACCAGTAAAACCTTAACCATTTCCTCACCCATTTTATCTTAACCCCCTATCCCTTTCCATATCCAGCCATTAAGCCAGAAATGAAATATTTTCCCAGAAAAATGAATACCGCCACAGGGATAATTGATGTAATGAGAGCCCCAGCCATTTGAATATGCCACTGGGCAATTTGAGTTCCCTTGAGTTCTGCCAAAAAAGGCATTACCGGTTTCACCTCTGGGCCCCGTGTAAGCGCAATACCCAGGAGAAACTCATTGTAAATCTGGATGAAAACAAGGATAGTAGCCGACACAAGACCCGGCAATGACACCGGAAGTAAAATCCGCAGATAAAAGAGAAACGGTTTACATCCATCGAGCATCGCCGCTTCCTCAAGTTCGGGAGGAATCTTCATAAAAAATGTTCCAGTAATCAATGTAGCCATAGGGGCGCTCAAAATTGTATAAATGAGAATTAATCCCGCATAGGTGTTGAGAAGCGCAAGCGATTTCAAAATATGAGTGATGGGGATGAGCACAATATGGTATGGCAAAAAGGTAACCACAACAATCAAAAAGAAAAGAAGGGTGGCAAAACGAAAGTTAAAACTGGTCAGCGAATAGCCAGCCAGAGACCCCACAAACACAGCAATAAACGTGGCAGTGAGGGTAATAATGAAACTATTTCGTAGACCAATTTTTAATGCCTGAAAAGCTCGAGCAAAATTGGAAAATTGGAGTCTTTGGGGAAGAGTGAGATATTTTTGCAGAGCCACCTCTTCCTGGGTCTTGAGTGAAGTGGTAAGTAGAGCATAAATGGGAATCATCCATACTATAGAAAGCACCACAATAAGGACTGCCGAAAAGAGAAGGAACGATTTTTCTTTCATACTCTCACCCACTTTTTGAGTGCCCAGAGTGAATAGGGGATGACCATGATGGCCGAAAAGCCAAGAATAACAATACTCGTTGCTGCTCCCATCCCAATATCTCGAGAATCAAATGTCAACCGATACATGAGGTACGGTAAAACCTCAGTGCTAACGCCTGGACCACCCCTGGTCATCACCCAAACCAGATCGAAAACTTTCACCGTGGTAATGGCTAACATGGTAGTGCAAATGAGCGTGGCATGACCCACGTTGGGAAAAATCACCCGAAAGGCGACTGTAAAGTGAGAAGCACCATCCACTTTGGCCGCTTCCACCATTTCGTAAGGGATACCCTTAATAGCTCCAAGATAGATCACCAAAGCAAATCCCAAGTATTGCCAGAAAGCAGCCACGATCATACAGTACACAGCGGTTTGTGGAAGGGCGATCCAGCCAAGACGAGAAGTGTTTACCCCAAGGAATCGAAGAATGGAATTAATCAATCCAGAACTTGGGTCATACATCCAAGCCCATAAAACACCAGTAATGATAAAGGAAAGCGACATCGGAAAGAGAAAAACCTGCCATAAAATCTTTTCCCCCCGACCCAGGTTATTGAGCAGATATGCTAGCACAAATCCCCCAAATACCGTCGGGGTGATGAAGAAGAGAAGCCAGCGAAGATTATTTCCAATATTTACCCAGAACCGCTGCAAACTGAAAAGACGAGAAAAATTATAAAAACCCACAAATTTCCAGGTTGCCTGTAATCCCTGCCAGCCAGTAAAAGCCACCACAAAATTCCATACAATCATCCCATAAAAGATACCGACAATAACGAGAATGGGAATTAGGAAAACCAGTCCCTGGGTCCGATAGTACCTCATGTCATTCCTCCAGCATGCTCAATATAAAAAGAGAGGCGAAGCAATGCTTCGCCTCTCTTTAATCAATCCATCATTCCCAGAACCAGCTGCAGGCCTCAGCAAGTTTGGTCCTCTCTGCTGCTTCAGCAATGCTCTTAATCGCCGCATCAACATCCTTGTCAACCAGGAATCGAGTCAGGATATCCATGAGCTCACTACCAAATGCTGGCGTGATCATCCCACCATGGAATCCGTCACAAACTGCCCGCAGATTTGCCAAATCCTGAGCACTTCTCTTACGGTATGGGTCTGGATACACATCAAAGGGCACGTCGCTCACGATCGTGACCGACCCTTTAATTAAATTAAATGCTTTTTGTGCTTCAGGAGTGGTACACATCAAGATCCAATCACGAGCATTGTTCGGATGCGGTGCACCTTTTGGCAAAGGGAAGGTATCAGCATGCCCCATCCAGATGTCACCAGGAATCGCCGTGACGCTGAAATCGACCTCTGGCTGCATACCAATGGCCAAATAATACCCCAGAATCCAGTCTCCCATCCAGTACATGGCCGCTTCGCCAGTTTTGAGTAACGCTCCAGCTTCATCCCAACTTTTTGTAGCGTGCCATGGGTAAATGTAGGGAATCAATGCCGCATATCGTTCCATCGCCTGACGGAAGGTTGCATCGTTGAGAAAATCGATTCGGCCAGTGTTGGCTTTTTCGTAGAAATCAGGGCCACCAGTATTGAGAAGCACCATGTCGTAGAGATACGTCGACCAGACTTTCTCCCGAGTCCCCAGAGCAAGCGGCGAAACTTCTGGTTTTGCTTCTTTAATTTTCTGGCAGGCCGCCAAAAGATCATCATAGTTTTCTGGAACCTTAATGCCCAGTTCATCAAACATTTTTTTGTTATACCACAACCAGTTGGTCCGGTGAGCATTGATGGGGACCGAATACACGTGTCCTCCAAACTTCAAGGTCTTCACCCACATGGGATTAATGCGAGTCTCAAAATTTGCCTGAGCCCAAATATCATCAACTGCTTCAAGATACCCCGCATCAATGTAATCTTTCTGCTGATTACCCTGATGGTCCTGGAACGAATCGGGAGGGATTCCGGCCGCAAGGTTGCTCATGAGTACCGCTAACATTGTTTCCCCTCCACCACCAGCCACCGGGTTCTCAACGATTTTTACATTCGGGTTGCGCTCAGCATAAAGTTTAAACAGAGCATCAATCGCTTCTTTCTCTCCACCCGCCGTCCAGTAGTGAAAGATAATAAATTCTGACTCTTTCTCTTGCGCTACACATAATCCCAATCCACCTACCACAAAAAACGCGATCACAACCCACAACCAAAATTTCCGCATGACCATCTCCCCCTTCTCAAAACAGATTTCGAATCAAAAAGGATTATATGACCTGCTCCTCCGAGAGAGTACCATTCCCACCCCCTTTCTGCGTCTTCAGCTCTTCGAAGACCAAAATTGCTGCCCCCAAAACACCATTCGTATCGCCAAGTTCGGCTTCTTTAATCCGTGTTTGGTCCACAATTTCCGAGGGTAAATGCGCCCTGAGGTATTCCCACACGGGGTTCATGAAATTTTGCACGAGAGCCTTACCCAAACTTCCCCCTACCACGATGACT
>JBDIWM010000046.1 GCA_039638595.1 Atribacterota bacterium | reverse complement strand
CAAATCGGCGTGAGTGCCCCCAGTTGCCATTCGTAGCTGCCGCTCATCATCGCATCCCCTCCTTTTCGATTTTGTAAGGTGATATCCGAAAATAATCAATCTTCATCACAGGTTCCCACTCAAGCTGAGCGGGATCCTGAACCGCCAAAAGCTGTGGCTTCGTGGCGCAATCGAAGACCACGTACAGCCAGTAATCCTTTCGCAGGCGCCTGGCAGCCTTGTACTCGTTGGGGGTGAGCACAATGGGACCTGAGGCCGCACGGCCCTTGACCTCGATGAAGCGAACCTGCCCACTTTCAGGGTGGCGGGAAAGGATGTCAAATCCCCGGTTTTCCCCCGAGACATCTTCCGGCAACCAGCCGCGTTCCCGCTCGTAGCGCATAGCCACCTCCATAGCAATACGCTCCACTTCCACGTCGGGGATAAGTTCACGCACCGCTTCCTCCTCCGGGTAAGGCAAAACCAGGGCAGATCCAATCCGCGCGATGTCGGCGATGGCGAGCTTTTGTTCCTGGGCCAGCTCCCGGCGACGGCGTTCGAAGCGGTCGATCAACTCTTCCAGGCGCTTTTGGGCCTCAATTAGGGCCAAAGACACCTCTTCACCGTGCTGCTGGCGTTCTATAAGCTCCGCAATCTGCCGCTGTTGCCGGTCAATTAGGGTGTTTAGGCTCAATTCCACGTGTCGAGTGATTGTCTCGAGTTCTTTCAGGCGTTCCTGCTTCACTTCCTCCAAAAACGCTCTGAGTCCCTCCTCGAAAAGAAACCTTTCAACCTCCTGGGAGTCTACTGGAATTGATGGCTTTTCCGCCGGTGGCGAATTAGCGGGTATTAAGTCGAGGAACACCGTTGGCTGGCACAGTCGTTTCTCTCCGCTTTCTGTGATTTCCACCACAAAAAGGCGGCGATGCAGGATGTTCTCCCGTCCGTCAGCTATTGAAGCGGCAAAGACCTCCAGCCGCGCAGGAGGTTTCCGGCCAATCCCGTAAAAGACAGCGCCCCGGCATAAGTCTTCCTGTACCTCTTCCCAGAGGGCTTCCCGAACTGCTTCAAAGAGAGGATGTCCCGGCGTCACCCACTCTAAGGTGGGGTCCTGGCTCAAGCGCCGCTTATCAAAAGTAATGCGTCGGTAATCGCGGCTCAGGGGACCGAAGCGCGCCTCCAGCCGCTCACTCACCTGGATCAGGTGCCGGGGGACACGATCAATCATATACACCCCATCGCGCTTTTGAGAAATGGATAGTCCCACCAACGGCGCAGCCTGCAGGAAGAACTCCTCCACCACCTCGGGCACCAGCCGACGCTCCTTCGCCTCGGCAGTTTTGCCGAGGATGGCCGAGAGATTGAGATCCCGTCTGGCCAAGCCCTCCAGGGTGGAACGGCAGATGCGGGCGAAGCGCTCGCGATCCAAATCCGTGACCAGCCGCTCCAGGGCGGCCTGCGGGCTCACCCGGCCCGCGTAGAGATCGCGGAAAAGGCGTTCCAGATAGTTGGCGGGGATCACTTGGCCCACCACATCGAAGACCTGGTCGCTCCCCAGCTCCTTGCGAATCTCCTTCAGGCGCTCCAGGAGCCGCCCCAACACCTGACCCTCCCGGGTGTTGGCAGCCACGAAGTTGAAAATCAAGCAGTCCCGCTCCTGCCCGTAGCGGTGGATGCGCCCCATACGCTGCTCCAAGCGTATGGGATTCCAAGGAATGTCGTAGTTAATCATCAACCAGCAAAACTGGAGATTAATGCCTTCCCCAGCGGCTTCGGTTGCCACCAGAACCTGAGCTTCCTCCCGGAACCTCTGCTCTGCCCAGAGGCGCGTGTCTGGCGTATCGCGATCCCCGATTCTCATCCCACCATGAATCTGGGTGACGCGCAATCCCCACTGACGCAACTGTTCCACCAGAAAATCCAGCGTCTCCTTGAACTCTGTGAAGATGATAAGCTTCATGTTGGGGTCGCTGAAGATATTCTGATCCGAGAGTACCTCCTGCAGTTTCTCCAACTTGGAAGACCGCCCACGATCCTCCAGTTCTTTTGCCCTTTGCACCAACATCCGCGGTCACGAATTTCGCGTTGAATCAGCTCACGCTCAAAAGGTAGGGAGTCCGCCTCCACCTCTTCCTCAAGGCGGGCGACTTCATTATCGGGAAGTTCTTCGATGTCCTCCAGGCGGGATAGATCCACGGCTGGCGGCTGGGGCGTCTGGGGTTGGCGCTCCAGCTTCTTAAGGCGCCGCTCCAGGCTCATGCGCACGGCATAAATGCTAGAAGCAAAACGGCGCTGGTACATGGCCATTGTAAAGCCGAGGACCCGCCCTCGGACCGAGTCGTCGGCCGCGGCACGCATGGACTGATCTTGCACGTAACGGGTGAGGTGCTCGTAGAAGTCGAACTCCTCCCCGTCCAGGTCGAAGCGGACGGTGCGGACCTCCCGGTTGGTGAAGAGCCTCCGCACCTTCCCGGTTTCGGGGTCGGGGAAAGTGACCAGGGCCTCTTTGGTGCGACGCAGGTAAAAGGGTGCGTGGCTCCGGTGCATGGCCTCCTCCAGGCTGCGCACATCCCCGTAGACATCCCGATCTAAAAGCTGTAAAAACAAGCAAAAATTGACTGGATCGCCTTTATGAGGGGTTCCAGTGAGCAAAAGAAAATGGTGAGTCTTCTGAGAAAGTTGTTCTCCCAGCCGGTAGCGATCGGTTTTATGTTCGGGGTCGCTGGCGCTCATACGGTGGGCCTCGTCCACAATCACGAGGTCCCATTGGACAAGCTGGAGGCTCTCTAACACCTCCTCCCGCTTGGCCCAGTCCATGGAGGTGATAACCTGGTTTTTGTCCTGCCAGGGGTTCACACCGTAAGCGTTCTTGAAATCCACACCCCAGATTATGTCAAAGTGCTCGCGGAAGCGGTCTCGAAGTTCTCGCTGCCATTGGAAAACCAGATTGGCCGGCACAATAATCAACGTCCGACCCACAAGTCCCCGAAGCTTGAGCTCTTTTAGCACCAATCCAGCCATGATGGTCTTTCCTGAACCAGGGTCATCAGCGAGAAGAAAACGAACCCGAGGGTTGCGGAGAATATAGTGGTATACTGCCTCAATCTGGTGCGGAAGAGGATCCACCTGGGAGACATGAAAAGCGTAGAGTGGGTCAAACTGATAAGCGTAGCGGATGCGATGTGCCTCTATGCCCAAGAAGAAAGCCTCAGGGCGACCGCAAAAATCTATCGCCAGGGGAGAAACCTGACATACCTGTGCCAGGTCTTCGGGGGAAAGCAACCGAGAGTAAAACTGGTGGGTGCGCTCACCAACCGCCTCCACCTTAATGTGACTGCCTATCTGTTGAGCGCCGATAACACGCACCCGTTCGGGCCAGAAGTTCCCCTCCAGGATGATACCTGGTTGTAGTACATTCAAACCAATCCCCCCTTCTTCCCGGGTTCAAGACTCTAAACTGGAGTTACGTTCTCCAACATTAAAGAACGCCAAAAGAGAAAAACACGAAGCATTCCCGAAAACCTAGGTTATAAAAAGAAGGTACCTTTCCCCTACGCATAAACTCAGACCAATGCGGAAAGTTCCAAAGGATAACTCTCCTCAAACGTCCATCACCCTCTCCTTTTCCTTCCCCGGCTTTCTATCCTTATCAGTTTACCACAGATTTAAGATGAAGGATTGAAGGGCACTTCCAATTTTCCCCTCTTTTATGGCTCAATATTGCCCAAGCCGGATGAAAAGAAGAGGCTCATGGATTTTCCCCCTGAAAAACCATGCGCAATCAAAAGCAGTCTTGATCCACATCCGCATAGAGGATGAAGAATGACCTGGTAAGGATTACGAAAAAACCGCGTATTCGCTCAAAACCCACGAAGCGGAATCAACCTAAAGATAACCCTGCGCTCTTCAGGTTTTACCTTGCACCTTCTGGAGGGGGCTCTTTCAGGTAAAACTCCATCCTGGGTGTTTGTTGCACACTTTCCTCGCTTAAGGCTTGCTGTACAACTCCGTCCTGGCGGACCTGAAATTCGATTCCCGCGGTTTGTCCTGCTTCTTCCCGGGCAATTTGCGCATGAGCGGCAAATACCGCCGCCAGAACACCATCCACCAGATTCGATATCTCCCCGTCCCCTTCAAAACGGGTCAAACATTCACGCAGAAATTCGTAGACGAGATAAGGATCCTCTTGTGAAAAGTCCTCCCGCAGAATTTCCAAAGCCCGGCGATAAGCGGGTTTTTCGTAAGGGGTCAATAAGGCGCTGACATTCCTTCCCATCCAGCGCATGATAGACCCCGCCAGACGCAGCGAGGTGATGTCCCGTGCCCCCATTAAGCTCAGTGCGTAGGGGATAACCGTTGACCAGGCTTCGTCTTTACCAACAGCAGGTGTTTCCGTCTGATAGAGAAACATTGCCTTGAACCGTTCCCTTTCCCGTTCCCCGATTCCTTCCGCTTTTACATAGGCCCGCCACTTCTGAAAGGCATCTCGATGGAGGGGTTGAGCGATGAGGACTTTCCTCCAAGCCACCAAAGCTTGAGGAATATCACCGAGCTGTTCGTACACCTTCCCCACCCAGTACTGAGCATCCCAGAACTGGGGGTCAAGCTCCAGAGCTTTCTGATAGGATTCCAAAGCCTTTTGGTAATTACCCTGGGAAAAATAGATGTACCCATTTCGATAGTGTTCCTGTGCATCCTGGGCTACGGCCAGAGAAACCACGAAAAACCAAAGTAAAACCGCACCAACCAGTTTTATTTTCATACTTTCCACCTCTTCAAGAAAGCCATACTTCGCCCTCACTCCCAATGACCTCTCGGATTGCCCCTTCACTTTCTGTATTCCAGAGAACCCGAAATGCTTCTCCCAGTTCCACCCACCATTCTTCTTTTGCATCCCGCACCTGGACCACCACCGGTAGTTCACCCGGGAAATGCCGTAAACAATCCTTTAAACAGTACACCGCCCTCAGAACGTCAGAACTTTCCCGCAGGTCAATGTGCACCACCTGAGACCATCCTCTTTCTTTTTCTGGGTCCAGGATTCTTTCAGCAATGACTTTGTTTTCCCCGCTATCCAGGATATCCAGTCTCCCCAGAACCCCCAGGACCCTTCCCGAAGAGAGATAGGGCTGGATTTCCTCGCGGAAACTGGGAAAGAAAATCACCTCCACGCTGCCAGTTTCATCCTCCAGGGAAACGAAGTACACCTCTCCACCGGTCTTGGTGACGACTCTGCGAAAACCGCTCACCACACCCAAAATCTTGACCTTCACCGCCTGTTTGATGGACCCCAGCCGACCGAGGGGAACCGTGGTGAGGTGAGGATAGCGCAGGCTTATTTCCCGCAGCGGATGGTCACTGACGTAGAATCCCAGCATTTCTTTTTCCATGCGTAACAGGTCCTGTCTTCCCATCTCCTCCACGTCTTTAAGCTCAGGGTAGGGTTCCGGAGTGGCATTTTGTCCCCCAAACAGGGAAATCTGACTCGTCCTAGTCTTTTTCTTTTTCGCGAACGAGGCCACGATTTCTTCCAGAGAAACCAGTAACTGAGCCCGATTAGGGTGCAGGGTATCAAACGCTCCAGCCTTGACCAGGCTCTCGAGCACCCTTTTATTAATCACCCGCAAATCCACCCGTTCGACAAAATCAAAAACGTTCCTGAACCGACTTTCCCTGCGTCGAGCCAGAACTTCGGCAATGGCGCTCTCTCCCACATTTTTAATGGCCGCCAGACCAAAGCGGATTTTCCCTTCCCCCACCACGGTGAAGTTCGCCAGACTCTCGTTGATGTCGGGAGGTAAAATCTGAATCCCCAGGCGCTTACACTCGGCGATAAACTTGGCCACCTTGTCGCTGTCTGAGGCATTGCTGGTAAGGCAAGCGGCCAGGTACTCGGTAGGATAGTGGGCTTTCAGATAAGCCGTCTGGTAGGAGATGACCGCATAGGCAGCACTGTGGGATTTATTGAACCCGTATCCGGCAAAGTATTCGATGAGGTCAAAAATCGTTTCCGCTGTGCTCTGGTCATGACCCTTCGCCAAAGCCCCCTGAATGAATTTCTCCCGCTGCTCCCGCATGACTTCCGGCTTTTTCTTTCCCATCGCCCGGCGGAGAATATCGGCCTGTCCCAGGGTAAACCCGGCCATTTCGCTGGCAATCTTCATCACCTGTTCTTGGTAGACGATCACCCCGTAAGTCTCTCGCAAAACGGGCTCTAAACTGGGATGGGGATAGGTAACCTTGACTCTCCCATGTTTGCGCTCGATGAAGTCGTCAATCATGCCGCTTCCCAGGGGTCCCGGGCGGTACAGGGCCAGAATGGCAATTAAGTCTTCCATCCCTTCAGGTTTCAGGCGCTTTAAAAGTTCTTTCATGCCGGGACTCTCCAGCTGGAATACCCCCACCGTTTCTCCTTTACCGAGAAGACGGTAAGTCTCGGGGTCATCGAGGGGAATGTGGTCGAGGTCGATATCCACCTGGCGGGTATTTTTGATGATTTTCAGAGCCCGTTCGATGATGGTGAGAGTCCGAAGTCCCAGAAAATCCATTTTCAAAAGGCCGAGGTCCTGCAGGGCATCCATATCAAACTGGGTGACAATTTCACCCTCGTTCATCTTTTGTAGCGGCACGTGGTTCATCAAGGGTTGATTCGAAATCACCACCCCTGCTGCATGGACCGAGGCATGCCGACACAAGCCCTCGATGCGCTGGGCAAAGCGCAGAAGCATCCCCACCTCTTTATTTTGCTCAGAGAGGGCCCTAAGCTGCGGACTCTCATTTAGGGCTTTTTCCAAGGTAATTCCTGGTGTAGCCGAGATGAGCTTGGCAATCTTATCCACTTCTCCATAGCTCCATCCCAGAGCCCTACCCACATCCCGCACCGCCTGGCGAGCCATCATTCGCCCAAAGGTGATAATCTGAGCAACGTTAGTCTTCCCATACTTGGATGACACGTACTCGATGACCTCATTACGCCGCTCAAAGCAAAAATCGATGTCGATATCGGGCATGCTGACCCGTTCCGGGTTCAAGAAACGCTCAAAAAGGAGCCCATACTTGAGGGGATCAATATTGGTGATTCCCAGGGCGTACGAGACCAGGCTTCCAGCCGCCGAACCCCTTCCTGGACCAACCATAATTCCATTTTTTCGGGCATAGTTCACGAAATCGAAGACAATGAGAAAGTAGGCCGAGTACCCCATATCGTGAATCACCTTGAGTTCATAGGCCGCCTGCTCTTTGATTGTTGCCGGGATGGGATCTCCGTAACGTTTTTTTAAGCCTTCTTCGCAGAGGTGTTCAAGATAGGTAGACGGAGTAAATCCTTCGGGAACAGCAAATTCTGGAAGGAGTACCTGTCCTAAGTCTAACTCCACATTGCAGCGCTCGGCAATCGAAACGGCATTCTCCAACGCCTCAGGAAGGGAGGCAAAGGCCTTTTCCATTTCTTCGGGGGATTTCACGTAGAATTCCTGGGTGGGAAAACGAAGTCGCTTGGGGTCGTCAAGGGTGGTGGCCGTTTGAATGGCCAGAATAATGTCGTGGACCTGCGCATCCTCCCGGCTTAAATAGTGACAATCATTGGTGGCCACAACAGGAATCCGGTGGCGTTTTCCAATCTCGATGAGTGCTTCGTTGAGTGTGGTTTGCTCCGGGATTTTATTATCCTGAACCTCCAGAAAGAAATTATCCGCCCCAAAGATGTCCCGGTACTCGAGCACCAGTTTTTCGGCTTCGCTCTTTTCTCCGCTGAGTATCAAACGGGGAATTTCTCCCGCCAAACACGCAGTGAGGGCCACTAACCCCTCGGAATACTCCCGCAGGAGTTCCTTATCCACCCGGGGTTTGTAATAGAATCCTTCCAGGTACGCCCGGCTCACCAGCTCGGTGAGATTCCGGTATCCGGTTTTATTCTGAGCAAGAAGCACTAAGTGATACGCCGGTTCACTTCCCTTCACAGTCACTTTTTCAAAGCGACTCCCCGGAGCGACGTACACTTCACAGCCAATGATCGGCTTTACACCGAATTCCTTGGCCTTTTTATAAAAATCGACCACCCCATACATCACCCCGTGGTCGGTGACCGCCACCGCTTCCATCCCGTACGATTTCACTGTTTGCAAAAGCTCATCAATACGGATGGCCCCATCCAGAAGACTGTATTCGGTATGTACATGGAGGTGGACAAAGCGCATCGTTACTCTCCACTTCGCAACTCTTTCAAGAGAAGACTCTTCACCGTTTCCGGGTCTGCCTGCCCCCGGGTGGTCTTCATCACCTGGCCGATGAGAAAATGGAGGGCTTTCTCCTTACCGCTTAAGTAATCCGCAACGCTCTGGGGGTTTTTCTCGATGGCTTCCCGAGCAATCCGCTCCAGTTCTTTTTCGCTGGTGATGAAAGAAATCCCCTTGCGAGCCATGATTTCCTTCACCTTTCCTCCAGACGTGAACATTTCCTCCAAAATACTCTTGGCAATGGTTCCGCTGATTTCCTTTCGGTCCACCATTTTAATCAATTCCCCTAAGGATTCCGGAGTGACTCTGCTCTGAGTAATCCCGATATTCAATTCGTTCAGATTTTTGAGTACCTCAGTAAGCATCCAGTTGCAGACCAGGCGGGGTTTACGAAACTCCATGAGGCAGGCTTCGAAAAAGTCAGCAATCTCCCTTTCCTGGGTCAGAATCCCCGCTTCACCCTCGGTGAGTTCGTACTCTACCATAAAGCGTTCCCTTCTCTCCAGTGGTAACTCCGGAAGGGTCTTTTCTATTCCTGCGATGGTCTCTGGGGTAATGGCTACCGGCAACAGGTCTGGGTCGGGGAAATACCGGTAGTCCTCAGCCTCTTCTTTGCCCCGGGCGGAAACCGTCACCCCTTCTCGCTCATCCCAGTGGCGGGTTTCCTGAACCACGGCACCCCCTTCAAGGATAACCTTCTTCTGGCGCTCAATCTCATACTGCAGGGCTCGAAAAACCGAGCGGAAGGAATTCATATTTTTCACTTCCACCTTGGTCCCCAATTCTAAAGAAGACTGAGAAACCGAAACGTTGGCATCACAACGTAGGGACCCTTCTTCCATATTGCCGTCGCTGGCCCCAATATAGCGAACCACACTGCGAAGCATCACAAGGTATTCCCGGGCCTCTTCCGGAGAATGAAGGTCCGGTTCCGTGACCACCTCCACCAGAGGAATCCCGCAACGATTAAAATCCACCCCGGATGAATGAGGAGGAAGACCCAGCCCTTCGTGGACCAGTTTTCCAGCATCCTCTTCCACATGAACTCGCTTGATCCGCACCCTTTTTTTGGTTCCCTGGGCGAAAAACTCCACGAATCCGTTCGTCCCGATAGGAAAATTGTACTGGGAAATTTGGTATCCCTTGGGGAGGTCAGGATAAAAGTAATTCTTCCGATGGAAGACCACCTGAGGAAGAATTTCACAACGCAAAGCCAGTGCCGTTTTGATGGCCAGTTCCAGCGCCTTCTGGTTGAGGACTGGCAGGGAACCGGGTATCCCCATACACACCGGGCACACTAAGGTATTGGGGTCCTTTCCAATGTAATCAGTCCCACACCGACAAAACAGTTTGGTCTTGGTCAGGAGCTGACAGTGCACTTCTAACCCAATCGTTACGTAGAAGTCAGCCATATCCTTAACTCCTTTCGGGTACCATCGGTAAGGGGGATGGCAGGGAAAGCATCTTCTCCAAGAAGAGCGCCAGCCCAAAAATCCACCCTTCCCTGAATGGACCGCTGAGAATCTGTAAACCAATGGGAAGATGATTCTCATACCCACAGTTCATGGAAAGCCCTGGAATACCGGCCATCGCCGAAGGAATGGTGAACACATCGGCAAGGTACATATCATAAGGACTGCGAGTGCGCTCACCAAAGAAAAAGGGGAAACAGGGAGAAACCGGAGTAACGAGAACTTGGCACTGTTCGAAGACTTTTTCAAAGTCATTCCGTACCAGAGTGCGAACCTTCATTCCCTTGAGGTAGTACTCATCATAGTAGCCAGAACTTAAGGAGTAGGTCCCTAAAATGATTCTCCGCTTCACCTCGTTCCCAAAGCCGGCTGTCCTGGTGCGAACGTACATTTCCTGAATGGTTTTCCCCTCTTCCCGCAGGCCGTACAGCACCCCATCGTAGCGGGCCAAATTGGAACTGGCTTCAGCCGGAGCTACAATGTAATACGCTTCCAGAGCAAAGTCGGTGTGAGGGAGAGAAACCTCCAGGCATTCCACACCTTCCTTGCGCAGTCCATCCAAAACTTCTTCAATTTTTCTCACCATCGCCCCATCCACGCCCGAAGAAAAGTACTCTCGGGGAATGCCCACTTTCATTTTCCGGATTTCCTCCTCCGGAGGAATATCCTGGCGAGAGAAAGGAGGATAAGGAGCACAGGTGGAATCCCTCTGGTCACTCCCACTTATGACCTCAAAGAGCGTCACACAGTCCTCCACGTTACGGGTCATGGGACCCACTTGGTCCAGGGAAGAAGCGAAACTCACCAGTCCATACCGTGATACCCTTCCGTAGGTGGGTCGCAATCCCACCACCCCGCAGAAGCCTGCCGGTTGTCGCACTGACCCCCCGGTATCAGAACCCAAGGCCAGAGGCGCTTCTAAAGAGGCCAAGGCTGCGGCAGAACCACCACTTGACCCACCTGGAACCCGGCGTAAATCAAAGGGATTCCGGGTGGGTCCAAAGGCGCTATTCTCGGTGGACGAACCCATGGCAAATTCGTCCATGTTAGTCTTCCCCACAATAATGGCTCCAGCCTTTTTCAATCGTTCCACCACCGTGGCATCATAGGGAGCAATAAAATTGTGGAGAATTTTCGAACCACAGGTAGTGGGCAATCCCTCGGTGCAGAGGTTATCCTTCACCCCCACGGGAATTCCCCAAAGGGGAGGAAACCCATTGGTAGGAAGACTCCGGTCGAGTTCCTGAGCCCTTGCTCTTGCCCCTTCTTCGTTGAGGGAGAGAAAAGCCCGGATGTGTTCATCGACATCGTGGATCCGATCCAAAAATGCTTCCAGTAACTCCCTGACCGAGAGTTCCCTCTTCTGGAACAGGGCATGGTAATCTCGTATCCGAAATTCGCGAAATCGGTCCATCCCCATATTTTATCTCTCCTCTTTTTCGACCACTCTGGGAACCACAAAATACCGATTATACACCACCGGAGCATGCCGAAAGACCTTTTCTTCCTCTTTCCACTCCACGGGATTATCGACGTGCACCGGAGGTTGGCTCCAGGAAATGTGCGAGGTGGGTGAAACATCCCTCAGTTCAAGCTGGTCCAGTTTCTCAAAATGGGCCACGATTTCGTTCACATCCTGGAAAAACCGGGTTAACCCCTCCTCCTCAAACTGCAACTTGGCCAGCTGAGCAATCTTTTTAAGCTCTTCCAGAGATATCGTTTTTCCCATCATAACACCCCTTTATCCCTCCAAAAGGCGATAGAATTCCTCTTCCGTCAGAACCGGTACATTCTTCGCTTTCGCCGCCTGGAGCTTACTGCCTGGATTTTCTCCCACCACGAGATAACTCACGCGTGCCGAAATACTTCCGGCCACTTCTCCCCCGTATCGCTTCACCAGCTCTTCGGCTTCTTTGCGAGAGAACCGACCCAGGGTTCCGGTGAAGACAAAGGTCTTTCCCCGCAGGGGGGCTTCGGAAACACTCTCTTTTTTCCCCTCTTTGGGTTTTACCCCTAACTCCTG
This sequence comes from Atribacterota bacterium, assembly GCA_039638595.1. NCBI lineage: Bacteria > Pseudomonadati > Atribacterota > Atribacteria > Atribacterales > Candidatus Caldatribacteriaceae > Candidatus Profundicultor > Candidatus Profundicultor thermophilus. The sequence goes on along the minus strand of JBDIWM010000046.1, from coordinate 3,341 downwards.
CAGTTCCATAATCATACCCCGGTTCTGGGCATTCCAGAAGAACTGTTCGACCGCTTCAGCCACTTTGGGACCAATTCCTTCAATCTGGAGCAGTTCTTCCCGCCGTATCGATAAGAGCTTTTCCAGAGACCCCACCTTTTCGGCCAGAATCCGGGCTACAAACTCTCCCACATAGCGGATACCAAGGCCATAAATGAAGCGAGATAGTTCCCGTTCTTTGGAAGCCTCAATCGCCCGAATGAGGTTATCAGCTGATTTTTTTCCCATTCGTTCCAGACGTTCCAGGTCTTCCCTCTTCAACCGATATAAATCAGGAATAGTTCGTGCCAGCCCCGTATCCACCAGTTGCTCCACCAGTTTCTCTCCCAGGCCCTCGATATCCATGGCATCTCTTGAAGCCCAGTGCCTGATTCGCTCTTTGACCTGTGCGGGACAGTTGATGTTGATGCATCTGACCGCCACTTCTCCTTCTTCCCGCACCACCGCCGAACCACAAACCGTACAGAGGGAGGGCATGGAAAAAGGTTTCTCCTCTCCCGTACGACGTTCTTTGACCACCCGAATCACTTCCGGGATGACTTCTCCTGCTCTTCCCACCACCACCCAGTCACCAATCCGGACATCTTTTCGTTTGACCTCATCTTCGTTGTGGAGTGTGGCCCGCCGCACCACCACTCCTCCCACCTCAACCGGCTCCAACACTGCAACCGGAGTAAGGGTCCCGGTTCTCCCCACGTTGACCTCGATGGCAAGAACCCTGGTTAAGGCATGCGTGGGTTCAAATTTATAGGCGATCGCCCAGCGAGGACTCCGGGTGGTTGCCCCCAGAACCTCCTGATAGGCAATCTCGTTGACCTTAACCACCAGACCATCAATTTCGTACGGGAGTTCCTTCCGTTTTTTCTCCCACTCCGCATGAAGGACCATGGCCTCTTCAATATTCTTGAGCAAAAAGAGGTGCGGATTCACCTTAAACCCCAAATCCCCCAACCAGTGCAAGAGTTCCCAATGGGTTTTGGGATGATAATCACTCTCGATGAGAAACGCCCCATATACGAAAACATCCAGCTTTCTTTGGGCGGTAATGGTCGGGTCAAGCTGGCGTAAAGACCCGGCTGCAGCATTCCGGGTATTGGCAAAAGGCGGTTCGCCTTTCCTCTTTCGGTCTTCGTTCAGTTTTTCGAAATCCGCCTTATTCATAAAAACTTCGCCCTGCACCTCGATGACTGCTGCCTTCCCCTTCTCTCGGAGGCGTAAGGGAATACTCTTAACCGTTTTGAGATTCTGGGTCACGTCCTCACCGGTAAATCCATCACCCCGGGTGGCACCATGAATCAGAGCCCCGTTCTCATAACGAAGGTTAACCGCCAGCCCATCGATTTTGAGTTCCAGTACATAACTGACTTTGTCGACACCCAGCATCTTCTTGACCCGGCGGTCGAAGTTGCGGATTTCTTCTTCGGTGAAGGCGTTATCCAGGCTGAGCATGACTCTGGAATGGGTAACGGAAGCAAACTCCGAGAGCGGTTTTCCTCCCACCCGCTGGGTGGGAGAATCGGGAGTCACCAATTCAGGAAATTCCCTCTCCAGCTCCTGTAATCTCCGGAACAGAGCATCGTATTCCGCATCAGAGATTTCTGGTGCCGCTAAGACATAGTAGAGGTAATCATGATGATGAATGAGCTGACGAAGTCTTTCGATTTCCTGGCGCACCACTTCTTTGCGCTTTTCACTCACCCCGTACCCCTCCTACCACACGGTCTTTCTTACTATTGTATCACCTCTTCCCGAGCCAACCGAAATGATACTCACCGGAACCCCCACCAGGTCTTCAATTCCTTCCACAAACTGGCGCACTCTGGGGGGCAAAGCAGCATATTCCCTCACCGCTGCAATCTCCTCCTCCCACCCCGGGAAATCATGGTAGAGAGGACGGCAGTGGTAGAGCGAACGGAGGTCAAAGGGAAAGTCTTGGGTGACCTTTCCCTCAATCTCATAGGCGTAACAGAGTCGCACTTCCTTTAACCCCCGCAGCACATCGAGCTTGGTCAGGGCCAGTGAGGTAATGTGGTTTACCCGGACTGCATAGCGCAATGCCACTCCATCTAACCATCCACAACGCCTGGGACGGCCAGTGGTGGCCCCGTACTCCTGGCCTTTTTCCCGTAAATACACTCCCATCTCATCTTTGAGCTCGGTTGGAAAAGGCCCTTCACCGACCCTTGAGGTGTATGCCTTACAAACCCCGAGCACTTCCATCTCCAGGGAAGGTCCCATACCCACCCCAAGAAGTGCACCACTTGAGACCGGATAGGAAGAGGTCACAAAAGGGTAGGTACCATGTTCTAAGTCAAGAAGCGTCCCCTGAGCTCCTTCCAGAAGGATATTCTTCCCTTCTTGAAAACTTCGTGATAAAAAGAGAGAAATATCAACCACATAGGGAAGAAGCACCCTGGCATAACCACGATATTCTGCAAAAATTTCATCGAAGGAGAGGGGGAGATGGTCAAAAACCCGGGCAAGAAGCAGGTTTTTATACTCCAAAACCACCCTCAGGCGTTCGGCAAAAAGGTCTTCATCAAAAAGGTCCCCAATCCGGATTCCCCACCGGGCTACCTTATCCTCATAAGCAGGTCCAATTCCCCGACCGGTGGTACCAATTTTTCCCTTCCCACGGAACTTTTCATAGAGTTCATCCAGAATACGGTGATAGGGCATCACCAGATGCGCCTTAGGGCTGACTAAAAGCCGTTTCTCCACCCTGACCCTTTGTCGGGAGAGAACCTCAATCTCCTTGAGAAAGGCAACCGGGTCAATCACCATCCCGTCCCCAAGGACGCAGACTTTACCCTGATGGAGGATTCCTGAAGGAATCAGGTGAAAAACGAATTTCTCACCATCCACAATCACCGTATGCCCAGCATTACTTCCTCCCTGAGCCCGGGCCACCACATCTGCCCCTTCGCTCAGGTAGTCGACAATTTTGCCCTTTCCTTCGTCCCCCCAATGGGTACCAACCACGATACAGACAGCCATCGAAAAACCTCCCTAATGCTATTCCCACTCAATGGTGGCCGGAGGCTTGGAAGTGATATCGTACACCATACGTCCAATTCCCGCCACCTCGTTGACCACCCGCCTGGCGATGAGGTCCAGGGTATCATAGGAAATCCGGGCCCAGTCAGCGGTCATACCATCCTCACTCATCACCGCTCGCAACACACCCACATACTTATAGGTTCGCTCGTCACCCATGACCCCCACGCTTCGCACCGGAACCAGCACTCCAAAGGACTGCCACAGCTTCTTATAAATAGGTGATTTCTTCAATTCCTGATTGA
>JBDIWM010000045.1 GCA_039638595.1 Atribacterota bacterium | reverse complement strand
GTTTTCCGGTTTCTGATCGAACGTTGAAGCAATAACATATCCTTTCACCGAACGTTCCATTTGAGTCACTTCTTCAGGCCTTTCATCAATAAGAAGGACAATCAAAACCACATTGGGATAATTCGCGGAAATTCCGTTGGCGATTTTCTCCAAAAGCACGGTTTTTCCCGCTTTAGGAGGAGCAACGATGAGGCCTCTCTGTCCCTTTCCAATGGGAGCAAAGATATCGATAATACGGGTTGAGATCTCCGTTGGTGAAGTTTCCAAAATATATTGTTCATCGGGAAAAATAGGAGTCAGATTTTCAAAAAGAGGTCTTTTTTTGGCCTGCTCTGGATCCTCATCATTAATGGCTTCAATCCGGAGCAAAGCATAGTACCGTTCCCCTTCTTTGGGGGGACGCACCTGACCTGCAACTTTATCACCACTACTGAGCACAAAACGTTTAATCTGTGACGGAGAAACATATACGTCGTTTTCTGAAGGAGAAAAATCATCAGAAGTTCGCAGAAACCCGTACCCATCTGGAGTGATTTCCAAAACACCCTCGCTGAAGATATACCCCTTTGATTCAGTGGCTTTTTTGAGAATTTCAAAAATCAGATCGCTTTTCTTTTTCCGGCTATAACCAGAAATACCCAGAGACTGTGCAATTTCCGAAAGTTCTGCATTCGATTTCTGTTTCAGCTCTGCCAAAGAATATTGAACCAAAGCCTTCTTTTCCTTTTCTTTGGTCTCTTTTTCAGTATCTTTTGGTTCATTTTCTTCAACAATGATTTCGGTTGGATTGTTTTCCGTAACCACGGCAACCTCCTCCTATCTCATCAATAAACTCTTGGCGATCTCCACATGCTCCACTTTATCAACGTCAAATCCTATCTCCGGATAAGGAGTAATAACAGCTAAACCTTTCATCCTCAAAACCTTCTCCACTCTTCTTTCCACATCCTCGATTCGCAGGCGTTTTAAAAAGTATTTAAGAATAATTTTTGCACCCAAAATCTGAGCCATGGCAAGAGGTTTTTTGCGGCTCTCAACCATCTGAGCAATCCACTCCCTTTTTCCTTCCACCACTTCGGGGTCCATAAAAAACAGATTACCCCCAGTAAAAAACCCTTCCTTAACTCTCACAAAGGTTCGTCTTCCTTGACCAATTTTCTCTTCATACGTTTCTTTACGGATGATGGGATAATAAAAATCGGCCTTTCTCTTTTCACACCTCAAAAAGAAATCTTCGATCATCTCTCTCCTCAACAGAGGCAAATCACTTGCTACCACTAGAACCTTACCCTCCGGTTTCAAGACTTTAAGACCGTTCAAGGTGCTCTCGAAAGGGTTTTTGCCTGGCTGAACAACTTCGCTAACCTTGCTACCGATTCTGGATTTAAAATCCTCGACCAAACCAACGACTACAATCTTTCCAATAGAGGAAACATCCCTGAGGGCTTCTATAACATACTCTATCATAAACTTCCCTTCTATGACAAGTAGAGCCCGGTTACTTACTCCAAATTTTTTTTCGATTTCCCCTCCACCACCACCTGCCAAAATGATCGCATCAATCATAGTACCCTCCTTACAATTCCTCCACGAGCGTCGAAGTTAATATAGCATTCATCCCTCTTTGACTGAGTTCTTCCACAACCTTTTCTCCCTGTCCCCTGTTTTCCACAACACCAACCAGAGTCGAACCGCTCCCGGTCATAAAAACCTTCCGACACCCCAACCCAAGAAGTATCTCTCGGTACATTTTTAAAACAGGGTAGTAACGAAACACCAATGGCTCAAAATCGTTCCAAATCGCTTTCTCGAACATTTCTCGGTTACCGTTCTTCAGAAATCTATCGAGTGCTCGCCTCCCTTCCTGAGCCAAAGTTTCGAAGTTACCCAATTCCTCGTCCCACTTCCGGTACGCCCAGGCAGTGGAGATCGGAAAAGAGGGGAACAAAAGCACCAGAAAATAGCTGGGGCTTGGGTGGAGAGTAACCACATCTTCGCCTCTTCCTCGAACCAGGGCAAATGGAACTTTATGTATAAAAAACGGGACATCAGAACCAAGGGCTGGAGCAAGCGCTACTACCTTTTGCCGGACATCTGGTAATCCCAGAAAAGCCGGGACAGAGAGTAAAAGTGCGGCAACGTTACTGCTTCCTCCTCCCAGACCGCTCCCTGGAGGAATACGTTTCCTAATCTTGACTGCCAAACCAATCCCAGAAAGGCAGGGATATAATTCCCTCAAAGTTGCCAATGTCTTCCCAAGTAGGCTTTTTTCGCCCACCGGCACTGAATAATTACAGGTAATGGAGTCACTGGGAGCAAGAACCACTTCGATTTCGTCATACAAACTGATCTTCTGCATGAGTGAACAAATTTCATGGTATCCATCTTTTCTCAAATGACCGATACTGAGAAACCAGTTTATTTTGCCATACGACCTGACCACATGAATATCAGGCATAGCTTCACCGAGCGTAGCGAACTTCTTCACCCAAAGCAATAGGAGAAGGAAAAGAGGCAATTTCTAGATTACTCAAAGAAAGAGGAATGCTCTGGAGTGTTTTCTGAAAGGAAGCTCGATTTCCCCGCACAAAGACTGATATTTTTCCGTTCTGAGCACGCGCATTAAACTCGACACCAAGAACCTCTTTCAATTCTCGAGCACATGCTTGAGCCGGATTAACGATAAATAAACGACCTTCTGCCAACTCCTCAAAAAACCACCAGATAAGGGCAAAATGGGTACAACCGAGAATCACTGTATCGATTCCTCGCCTATGAAAAAGCGAGAATTTCTGGCTCACCCATTTTTTCCATTTCAGCGTATTAAAATCTCCTCGTTCTACCGCCATAATCAATTCTGGCCAAGCTTCCTCATAAATTTCGATCTCTGAATCCATAGTTCTCAGAACATTGCCAAAGGTACCAGCCTTGACCGTAGCGTGAGTGGCTAAAATTACCACTTTCTTTTCCCGTGTAATCCGGATCGTCTCTCGAGAAGCTGGTTCTAAAATGCCTACGATGGGCAGAGAAAACTCTTTACGCAACTCTTCAAGGCATAGAGCGCTGACCGTACCGCAAGCCGTTACAACTACACTTACTCCACAAGACTGGAGAAACAAGATAAACGGTCTTACCAGATTCATCAATTCTATACTGGTTTTTTCTCCGTAAGGGAAATGGAGCGGATCAGCAACATATATGATTTCCTGCGAAGGCATCAGCTGTTTAATCGCTTCAACCACGCTCAAACCACCAACGCCTGAGTCGATCACCCCGATAATTTTTTGGTTATCCAATTTCAATCTCCCTTCTCCCGTATTCTGTGTTCGTAAGAAGCCCGGACAAAACCGTAAAAGAGCGGATGAACACGATTGGGTCTTGATTTAAACTCAGGATGAAATTGTACTCCAACAAAAAAAGGATGGTTTCTAAGCTCAATAATTTCTGCGACTTGGTACTCAGGATTGATACCCGCCATAATCATCCCTTTCTGTTCCAATTTTTCTACAAAATCGTTGTTGAGTTCATAGCGATGGCGGTGTCTTTCCTGAATTTCTCCATGCCGATAAAGGGAATACGTCGAAGATTGATTAGACAGGACACAGCGATAATTTCCCAAACGCATGGTTCCACCCAGATCCCGGGTTTCTCTCTGCGCAGGCATAAGGTCTATAACTGGATACGGAGTATGGGGGTTAAATTCCGTGGAATGAGCTTCGCGGAAACCTAAGACGTTACGAGCAAATTCGATGACTGCAACCTGCATGCCGAGGCATATCCCCAAAAAAGGAATTTCCCTCTCCCGAGCATACTGTACAGCAATAATTTTCCCCTCTATTCCTCGCTGCCCAAATCCCCCGGGAACAAGTATACCATCTAGCCCTAACAGGTGCATATCCACATTGTTCTCCGTAAGGAGTTCGGCTTCAATGGGCTTGATATTGACTCGTAAACCCAGAGCGATGCCCCCATGTTTCAATGCTTCACAAATACTTAAATAGGCATCTTTGGACTCCACGTATTTTCCCACGAGACCTATGGTGACCTCACCCCGAAAAGCCCACATTCTCGAAACCATTTGGGACCATTCTTTCAAGTCTTTCTCTACAGAAGGCATGTTCAGTCTCGATAAAACCCAATCTCCTACCCCTCTCTCCTCCAGCACCAGAGGGACTTCATAAATCGAACGCACATCTCGAAGGGGAATAATAGCTTCTTTTTCAATATCACAAAAAAGGGCAATTTTAGACATCACTTCTGGAGTCATAGGATGGGAAGAGCGACACACAATCACATCTGGTTGAATCCCGATACTGCGTAACTCTTTGACACTATGCTGAGTGGGCTTTGACTTCAGTTCTCCTGCCGCCTCAATAAATGGTACCAGAGTAACATGGACATAGAGACAGTTATCTTTGCCGATATCATTTTTGATCTGTCGTATCGCTTCCAAAAAGGGTAACCCCTCAATATCTCCGACCGTTCCTCCAATTTCAACGATGGACACATCAGCTGCACTCCGTTCACGAAGAGCAAAAATCTCCTCCTTAATTTGATTGGTAATATGAGGAATTACCTGAACAGTGGCTCCCAAAAAATCTCCTCGTCGTTCCTTGGTGATCACAGAACTATAAATTTTGCCCGTGGTGACGTTACTCAGCTTGGATAGCTCTTCATCGATAAACCGTTCGTAATGGCCCAGGTCTAAATCCGTTTCACCTCCGTCATAGGTAACAAAGACCTCACCGTGTTGATAGGGATTCATGGTCCCGGCATCAACATTGATGTACGGGTCAAACTTTTGCATAGTAATTTTAAAACCTCTGCTTTTCAATATCCTCCCCAGCGAAGCCGCAGTAATACCCTTACCCAGGGAAGAAACCACGCCACCAGTTACAAAAATATATTTGCCATCTTTATTACTCATAAGCATGACCTCTCCTACATACTGTCTGGTGCTGAAATGCCAAGAAGAGAAAATCCATTTTTCAAAATAATCTGTGTCGCAAGACACAGTCCCAGACGGAAGGAAGTTCGACGAATGTCTTCTTCTTCCAGAATGCGATGGAGATTATAGAAGGAATGAAACAATGCAGATAAATCCTGAAGATAATTACAGACAAGGTAGGGTTGGCGAAGTAAAGCAGCATTTCTTACCACTTCTTTGAAATAGATAATTTTTTTGGCGATTTCTTTCTCCTCCTGACTCTGAAATCCTAGATCCGTAACTTCTTCAAAAGGTATCACCTTGATTTTGCGTTTTTCAGCTTCTTTGAAGAGCGAAGATATCCTCGCATGGGCGTACTGAACGTAATACACAGGATTGTCCATTGACTTTCTCTTTGCCTCTTCAACATCGAACTCAAGATGGGTTGCCGGATCACGCATGAGAAAATAATAGCGAGCCACGTCCACCCCAACCTCGTCCAAAAGATCCTTCAAGGGCACAAATTCTCCCTGGCGAGTTGACATCCGTTCTGGCTGTCCTCCACGCAAAAGCGTCACAAATTGAACAATAAAAACCTCCAGGAAATCTTGAGGAAGACCCAGGGCAAGCATGGCCGCCTGCATTCTGGGCACATACCCATGATGATCAGCTCCCCAGACGTCGATAACCCGACTAAATCCTCTTTGCCATTTGTTCCAGTGATAGGCAATATCAGAAGTAAAGTAGGTCGGCATCCCGTTCTCTCGAATCAAAACTCGGTCTTTATCATCTCCCCAGAGAGTGGTTCGAAGCCACAAAGCACCATCCTGTTTATAGATATACCCTCGCTCAGATAAAACCTTTAACACCACTTCTACTGCTCCATCCTGATAGAGCGCCCGTTCGCTAAACCAGACATCAAAAAATACCCGAAAACGATCGAGATCGGCCCGGATTCCTTTCAGAATCTTTTCTACAGCAAAGTCCTTAAAAATACTTTTTCTTTCCTCCTCTGGGAAATTCAGTGGTTCTCGGCCCTTTTCTGCCAGGAACATACGAGCAATATCCAGGAGATACTCACCTCTGTACCCATCTTCAGGAACTTCTACATCTTCTCCCAAAATTTGTCTGCAACGGGCTTCCAGAGACATACCCAAAAGGTCAATCTGTCTCCCAGCATCGTTAATATAATATTCCTTTTCTACAGTGAAACCGGCTTTAGCAAGAATTCGTGCCAGCGCATCCCCAAAAGCCGCACATTTTCCATGCCCGACATGAAGGGGTCCAGTGGGGTTGACACTCACAAATTCCACCTGAACCCTTTTCCCATTTCCCAGCTGCAAGTCTCCAAATCGTTCTTTTTCTTCCAGCACTTCAAGCAGAAGCGAAAGGAGAAAACGATCATGAAGAAAGAAATTGATAAAACCGAGTCCGGCGATTTCTACTCTGGCTATTTCCTGCAACTTCCCCTGCATAGGCTTTTCCAAAAGATGAGCAATATCATGCGGGGACCTTCTGAGACGGCGCGAAAGCAAAAATGCCAAATTCGTTGCAAAATCGCCATGTCTTGCGTCTTTGGTGGGTTCAATCACCACCTCTACTTCTTTCCCCTCTTGGGGAAAGACATCCTGAAGAACTTCCTGCACCTTTAACTTGATTATTTCTGTAATTGAATTATCCATGCTCGTCTCCTTAACCGTCAAATAGCAAGTTTATTCAAGGTTTTATGCTCTGGGGTTATTTCCAACATCCCTGCGACATTATATATTTTTTCCTTGCACCCTTCAACAAATACCTACTCAGGACAAGATAAAATCCAAGGCTTCAAAAACTCGAAGATACAGTATACCACAGAGGATAGGAGATTCTTGCGAAACGGTGTCTTTCGTGTTACTCTTTTCGTAAAAAGAGGGGAAAAATCATGAGTTTTTTCCTTGGTATTGACCTTGGAACACAGAGCGTAAAGGTTATATGTCTTGATGAAGACGGTCAGTTTCGCGGCATCGCGTCTCGCGATTACTCCATCCTTACTCCTCAGCCAGGTTTCGCCGAACAAAACCCTGAAACCTGGTGGGAGAAAACCAAAGAAGCCATAAGAGAAGTTGTGCAACAACTCCCTGAGCCCAACGTCAAAGCCTTGAGTTTTTCGGGACAGATGCATGGAGCCGTCATGCTCAATGAGCAGTTGGAGCCGGTACACCCTGCGATCATCTGGGCAGACCAGCGCAGCCATAACGAAGTACAAATGATTCGAGAAAAATTGAAGCAATACCTCGAAACCGTTACCGGAAGCGATATCGCTACTGGCTTTATGGCGGCCACTCTAGTCTGGGTGAAGAACAATCTTCCCGAAGTGTATCGCCAAATTCGATGGGTTTTTCTCCCTAAGGATTACCTGAAGGTGAAAATGGGTCTTCCTCCTTCAACCGATGTTGCCGATGCCTCTTCCACCTTGCTCTTTGACATCCGTACTCGAAGCTGGTCAGAATCTATGATTGACGCTTTAGGCCTTGACACTCAATTTTTCCCATCCCTTCACGAATCAAATCGAATCATAGGAAGTATGAAAGAAGAGGTCAAAAGCGAACTGGGTATAAAAGGAGAAGGTTTGGTTATAGCCGGCGCCGGAGACCAGCACTGTGCAGCCATAGGAAATGGGGTTACTGAAGAAGGAGAAATACTCCTTACCATAGGTACTGGGGGACAGGTTTTTGCTCCACTCAAATACCCATTTATCGATCAAAAGCTTCGCATACACACTTTCTGTCACGCCATTCCCGGCTACTGGCATCTTCTGGGTGCCATACTCTGTGCCGGACTTGCCCTGAGCTGGTTTAAAAAATCAATCCTTGATTCCCCTGAACACTCATTCGATTTTAAGAATCTGGACCAAGAAGCACAGCAAATCCCCCCTGGTTGCCACCACCTCATGTTTTTACCCCATCTCATCGGCGAAAGAACACCGCACATGAACCCCAAGGCTAGAGGTGCTTTTCTCAACGTCCACCTTGCTCATGAGAGGGCTCATTTCGTGCGAGCCATAATGGAAGGTGTAGGAATGGGCATGAGAAACGTGGTGGAAATTTTCCAAGAACTTGGCGTAAAACCTCAGCGAGTTATTTTCTCAGGTGGAGGGTCCAAAAGCGCGCTCTGGAGAAAAATCATGGCTTCTGTCCTCAATATGCCTTTGCTTACCACCGACACCAGAGAAGAAGCAGCGTTTGGAGCATGTCTTTTGGCCATGGTCGGAGCTGGTTGTTTTTCATCCTTGGAAGAAGCAACTCAATCCACCATTCATTACCTGAACCCTACCCTTCCGGAGCCAGAGTGGGTGGAAGCATATAACCACCATTACGCAAAATTCAAGAAAACGTATCCAGCCTTGAAAGAACTATTTCCAGAATGAAGCGAGGGAGCACATCACTACAGGATGTCCCCCCCTCCACGCTTTCACCCAGAACCCTTTCGGAAAGCATGAGAAATACGCTCAATGCGGGAAAAAGTCTCAGGATCAATTTCAACGTGAAAAACCTGTGCAATCACCTGAGTCCAGCCGTGGATAAAGTAAAGCCAGCCATCCTCAACATGAAGTTTCCTGGTTTCTTTCTGCGCCAGAGCCTGATGCATGAACTTCAGGTCACCACGATAGTTCAATTCCCACACCAGGCTATGCAGGGGGAAAACGCAATCATCGGTAAGCGGAGAACCAGGACGATCTTTCCCCAAACCCGTAGCATTGACGATGAGGGAATACGGCTTCAGACGACTCAGAATCTGATCATTAATGTTTGGCTCAGGAGAATGAATGTACTCAGCGTTGATTTGGGGATTAATTTCTTGCATGATTTCCTTCATTCGAATAAGCCGGGGAGTGGTACGGTTGGAAACGTAGAGTCGAGAGGGCATATTATCACTCTTTTTGGGATCAAAAAGGTAGGCAGCAATGGCCCGGGCACTGCCACCTGCTCCCATAATGAACACTTCACCTCCGTGTTCTTTCCAGAACCGGGGAGGGATAAATGCCTCCATGGATAGGCCACTTGAAATCGGGTCTTTGGCATGAGCCTCCAAACGCCCTTCATTTTTAGAGATAGAAGAGAGTTCCCCAAAAAGCTGAGCATAAGGATCGAGGTATTCAAACATATCTCGACACGCTTCATAAAGGTCAATTTTATGGGTCGTCACCAAGGCCCCCAGAGAAAGAGGATCATTTTTAATGAAAGCCACCACTTCCCGATATACCGAAGCCGGAGCATGAATTTCAATATCAATACCTTTCAAAACTGCTCCCTTGATATCTAATTCCTGAGCCCACAAAGGAAACAGTTTCATAATCGAAGATTGAGCAGTGGTTACACCAATAAAATACATAGTTGGTTGAGTTGCTTTTTCAGGGAGTTTCATTCCTATCTCCTCCTACCTCAACACTTTTTTCGATTGGGATTATCAACGAGCACCACTTCTCCATTCCTCTCCACAACAATTTTGGGAAAGCCTTCTCGCTCAATCGTGGCGTAATCATGACCAGCATCAGCAGGAAAAATACAGTAGAAAACCAGTGGCTCAATCCCCACATTTACGGTGCGGTGAGACCAGTAAGGTGGAATATAGGAAGCCGATCCCGGAAACATATCCAAGGCTTCCCAGTCTCCATCCACCGACTCCATCAGGAGCTTCCCTTTTCCCTGGAGACAAAAATAGATTTCAGCAGTTCCTAATTTCTCATGACGATGACCCTTGGTGAGAAAGAACTCTTCTCCCACTTTACCTGGATAAATAATGGTGGTACAATGACCCAAATGACCTTCTTCTTCAGGGACATCAGCATAAATAACTTCGTAAACCAGTGGATCTCCACTCTGAATGAGTTTCTCTGCCGCTTCTTTATCAAAAAAAAGCGCTTTCACATCGCTGACCTTTCTTATGACCCTTTTACCCGGCGAAAGCTGCCCACTCCTTAAATCGATAACCACATTAAAGGGCTTCATCATACAATTCATACCCATCATCCTTTCTTCTAAAATTTAAGGAATCAGAACAACCTTGAGGGATTGTTGCGATTCCATAAGCTGGAGTCCATGGTTAATCTCCTTAAGAGGCAGCACATTGGTGACAAGATACGAGAGATCCAAGGCGTTCGACGTCAACAAATCAAGAGCATAGCGAAAATGGAAGTTGTTTGATCTGGTTGTTCCCGTAACCAGGAGCTCTTTGTAATGAATAAGGTTACTGGGAAGTGGTACCTCTTTAACCTGAGGAGGAAGACCTCCAAAAAAGTTTATCCTCCCGTAGGTTGCCGCGATTTCCAGAGCCTCCTTTTGAGCTTCCGGCGAAGGCGCCGCCACAATAACCACATCCACTGAACCGACAACTTCTTTCACGGATATGTTTCCTGCAAGAAGAGTACGAGCGCCCCGCTCTTCGGCCACTTTCAACCTTGCCGCACTTAAATCGACAATCCACACATCTCTTGCCCCTGCAAGCCGGCAGAGTTCCCAAAACATAAGACCAATGGGACCAGCTCCATAAATAAGCACTCTATCCCGAAAGCCAACTTTGAGAGGCAAAAATCCATGCACAACACAGGCAAGGGCTTCCACAAAGGAAACGGAAACCAAATCAACAGTATCAGGAAGAGCAACCACATTCCCCTGGGCAACGGCCCTGCGAGGAACAAGGACGAATTCCGCAAAGCCACCATCAACGGTCACACCAATGGCTTTGGTTTCGGGACAGTGATGTACAAGACCCTGTACACAGTATCCGCACCTCCCACAACCGTAATTGGGTGCAATCGCTACAGGCATACCCTCTTCCAGGCCTTCTACACCTTTACCCCTCTTGGCGACAGTACCAACAATTTCATGACCCAGAATTCGTTCTTCACCTTCCCGAATACTGCCATGCCCTCTTCGAGCAATACGTAAATCAGTACCGCACAGGGCACCTGCTTTGACTCGTACCACAATTTCCCCATCACCTGGGGAAGGGACCTCTCTTTCCATTATTTCTACGTGTGGAGGATAGGAAAAAACAGCCGCTTTCATCTTGTCTCCACCTTTCTAAAAGAATAACTCCTGATGACTCTGGAACACGTCCCCCATTTTTTCCATAACCTCGAGATAAAAAGCAAGCAACCTCTGATAAGAGCTATGCAACGTCTCATCCGGATAGTGAATTTTCACTTTCGCCACCGAATTCAGGGCTTTTTCTCTGAGATCCGCAAATGCTCCAACTCCAAAGCCAGAAAGCATCGCTGCACCCCATATGGCACACTCCCCACGATCCAATTCTACATAAGGAATACCCAGGACGCTCGCTTTAATGTGGTTCCAAAGCGATGACTTTGCTCCTCCCCCTATTACCCGAACCTCAAAAAACTGAATCTCAGGCATCGATTCCCGGATGATTTTCAAATAGTACGCATACTCAAAAGCGATTCCCTCAAGTATCGCTCGGAAAAGATGTTCCCTCTTGTGTTCCCAACTAAACCCCGCGAAAACACCCCGAAAATACGGTGCCCCGGGGCAATTCCTCCCTCGTAGATGAGGAATAAAAATAATCGGAGAAGGCGAAGACGCAACTTCTTCTACTTTTCTATCGATTAGAGCAAACACCTCTGAAGTATGAGCAACATCCCGGAAAAGTTCATTCTTTGCCCACTCCAAATCGAGGCCTCCCCCATTGATATAAGCCATGGGATAATAATAATCACGCAAAACCGCCCGAGGAAAAAGAAGCGTTTTGTATTTCACATCAGGAACGTACCGGTCGACATAAAGACTGAAACAGGAAGCCGTTCCGGCCACGTCAAAGGCCATTCCCTTTTGCACAATACCTGCTCCCAGGTTATTGGCAGCCTGGTCTCCACAACCAGCCACAAGAGGAGTACCGGCAAGGAGCCCCATCTTTTCTGCCCATTCCTTCTTTAATTGACCCACCACCATCCAGGGTTCAACAATTCTGGGAAATTTACTTTCTTCCATTTCAAAAAGACTGATAATATCTTTATCCCAGACAATTTTTTCCAGGTCGGCAAAACAGGAAAAATGGAGATAGGTATAATCAATGAAAGTGTCTTCGCCTTTTATTCCTGCAAGTTTTTGCGTAACCCAACAGGAAGGAACCGTAAATTTGGCAATGTTTTTATAAACCTCGGGATGCTCATTTTTCCACCATAGTATCTTGGGACCATGATTAATGCTGGGAGCCATTCCAGAACGGGTAGCAACGAGGTCCTCGCCTTTTTTCTTCATCAGCAGAGCATACGGCGTTGAGCGAACATCAAGCCAAGAATCGTACGGTGTAGCCGGTTCTCCATCCTCGTCGACTCCCATAATTCCTGCCATCTGTCCATCAAGCGCCATGGCTCCTACTTCCCGCAGAGGAACCTTGCTCTTTTCCATCACTTCCTGGACAGTCTCAACAACCGAGTCAAGCATTTCATAGGGATCCTGAATGACACTTCCGTCTTTACCATAAATAAGGTTCGAACTTCGCCGCGCCAGAGCTAACAATTTTCCCTCAGCATCAAAAAGACCGGTTTTGGTCGCTGTGGTGCCCAGATCACACCCAATGAAGTACGGCAAAATTACCACTCCCCTTCAAAAAGAACAGGTCTTTCCATCTCCAGCGACTGATGGGCAGTTTCTATCACCTCCACCACCCGCAAGCCGTCTTCAAGCGATGGCGAAGGTCTTTCGTTTTTGATAATGCATCGAATGAAAGATTTCATCTCCTCAAGGTATCCTTCTTTGAACCGATTGCGCCAACTCGAATGAGTTTCTTTGATCGCCTTCTTTTCCAGCGTATACCATGCAAGACCAGGAATATCCGTTTCACCAACCCGGATCATTCCCTCGGTACCCAGGATCTCCATGCGAGCATCATACGCATATCCCACCGGACATCCTCCGTCAACAACCCCCATCGGACCATTCTGAAAGTTCACCGTCAGCACGTAGTGGTCATAAAAATCAGGAAATTTCTCTCGCGCTTCCTGACCTTTAAAATTCCCTGCCATGAGAAAGATAGTGCCAGGCTTTTTCCCTGCAAACCAGAGCATCGAATCGACATCATGTGAGGAAACCTCAGCGAGCATGCCACCACTTTTACTCCTATCCCAGATCCAGGCAGGGGGTAACCCTGGTCCCCTTCCAGTCGATTTAATAAGAACCAGCTCTCCAATTTTTCCTTCTCTGACCATTTCCCAGGCTTTTCGGATTTCAGGATCGTATCGACGCATAAATCCAATCTGGAATTTTATTCCGGCTTCTCTTACCACTTCCTTGATTTTCTCAGCCTCTTTTTTCGTCTGTGCCAGAGGTTTTTCACAAAAGATGTGTTTCCGAGCTAAAGCAGCTTTTTCAATAATCTCTCGATGAGTAAAAGTCAGCGAAGCAATACACACGGCTTCAAAACGCTCTTTCTCCAGAGCTTCTTCAAAGCTGGTGTAATATTTCGCAACGCCCACTTCTTCAGCCGACTTCTGAGCCTGTTCCAGATTTACATCCACCAAAGCACAGAGATTCGCCTCGGGAATATAGTGGACGAGATTTCGAGCGTGAACCATTCCTGCTCGACCTGCTCCAACCAGAACAAAGTTGACTTTCTCCACCTACCCCACCCCTTTCTCCGACTTTACTTTTCCAATCTTCTGCGCCACTGGTCAAACACGACCACGACAATAATGAGTAACCCATTCACCACTCTTTGCCAGAAGGGCTGGACATTAAGTAAGTTAAGGCCATTACTCAGAACACCCATCAAAATGGCCCCAATCAGAGTCCCAAAAACCGAACCCTTTCCTCCAGAAAGGTTGGTTCCTCCAATAACCACTGCAGCAATGGTCTGGAGCTCAATTCCCTCGGCCATCAGGGCATTGGCAGAATTCATCCTGCCCACAAGTACCAGTCCGCCAACCCCACAATACAACCCCGCCAATCCATAAACAATAAATTTTATCCGATCCACATCGATACCCGAAGCCCTGGCCGCTTCCCTATTACCCCCTACAGCATAAAGGGATCGACCAAAGGTGGTGCGAGAGAGAATAAACCAGGTAACAATAACCATGCCCATACCGATGGCAGCCGGCACCGGAACAACCCAGAAATCACCACTACCCAAAAAGACCAGAACCTGAGGCAAATATCCAGCAAGTTTGGTCGCCGTGAAATGAGACGGGACCGGCAGACCACCAGTAATGAGCAGAGAAACACCTCGTAAAGCACCCAACATGCCCAAAGTAGCAATGAAGTCAGGGATTTTTCCCTTAGCCACGACCACTCCATTACCTAGACCAGCCAGCGTTGCTACCGCAATACCAAGAAGCGACCCAAGCACAAATCCCCATCCCCAGTAACTCATCGCCACTGCCGCAAGACACCCTCCAATAGCCAATAACGACCCTACTGAAAGGTCGATACCACCTGCAATAATGACCATAGTCTGAGCCGAGGCCAGGACCATAACCACCGAGACCAGTCGGAGAATATTGAGCCAGTTACCCAGCGTCATAAAATGAGGAGTAAAACTGGCAAAGGCTATACTCAAGGCCACGACCCCTACCAGAGATCCACCCCTTAGAATCAAGCTTCGCAAAGAAGGAAGAAAAATTGTGGAACCAGTGGCTTCCTTATCTTTGACCACTCCAGACCACCTCTCTCTCCAGTGCACCACTTGCAGCAGCAATTAAGTCCGATTTTGTAATTCGAGAAGGGTTCTCAAACATTGCTACAATTCTCCCATTGCGCATTACTGCAATTCGGCTCGAAAAATCAAGGGCTTCATGGGCCTCAGAGGTAATATAAATAATTCCCAAACCTCCACGAGCCAGAGACCTGGTCAACTCTCGAATTTCGAACTTGGCTCCAACATCGATGCCTCTCGTAGGTTCATCCATAATGAGAATCTTAGGGTTTCTTGCCAACCACCTGGCTAAAAGCACCTTTTGCTGATTGCCTCCACTCAAAAAGAGAACTTCTCGGAAAATATTAGGGGTCTTAATCCGCAGATCCTGGACAAATTTTCTAGCCAAACGAAACTCCTCTTCCAATTTTAGAATACCTCTTCTGGAAACTTCTTCCAGAACCGCCAAAGTGATATTTGAAAAAACTGGCATTTCGTAAATTAAGCCTTGCCGCCGATCTTCAGGGATATACCCGACACCCGAATGAACAGCCTCAAGAGGCGAGGAAAGTTCTATTTCCTTCCCTTCTAAAAAAATTTT
>JBDIWM010000044.1 GCA_039638595.1 Atribacterota bacterium | reverse complement strand
AAAAAGAAGAGGAAAAAGGAGCACCAGACCCAGAACGAGAAGCGCCGGAAAAACGTACGTCCATTTTTCTAGATCAAAAAGAATGGTTCTTTTCCTCATAGACTCCCCCCTCACCCCTCCCGAACAGTTTGTTCGGGAGGGGTTATTGAACCATTATTTCCCGTACGCTTCAAGAACCATCTCTTCAAGCTTCTGCTGATAGAAATCAATCACCTGATCTGGATTTTCCCCCTTCACCACCGCTCGCACCACCATGTCATTGGCCATCCAGCTATTGCAGAAATCTTCCATAACCGAGGTCGCCTCTTTGAGGGGATACGTCATGGGCCATTCGTGGTACTGAGTCTTCAGAGCGACTTCATACGGGTCCATGCCCATTACCGGGTACTTTCCCTGTTTCCAGTTTTCACTCAAAACCTGCATCTGGCTTTTAAAAATGGGCAGATTATAGAGGTGAGACTGCTCACACCACCCTTTACGGTAATTTTCTTTATCAGCAAAAAAGGTATAGAGAAGGTCCTTGACCAATTCGGGGTGCTTGGTTGATTTGAAAATGAAGCATCCTTCCTGCCCCTGGTCTATAGGGCTGAAATCAGGATAAATCTTGGTTTTGGGAACAAGGTCTGGCTTACCGGTCATAATCCCGTACCAAATACTCATGGGATTCGAAGTCATGGCAATTTTCCCTTCCAGAAACGCCATGTTGTTGGAAATATCCACCCACTGTCCGGAATCTGGAGGTGTCAGCCCTTCCTCATAGATAGTTTTGAAAAGCGAGAAAACGTCTTTGGCGACCGACCGGTTTGGCTCTTTTCCCAGAATTACTCCCGCTTTGGAACGGCTCTCAATCACTCCTCCACCCAATCCATAGTAGTAAATGAAGAACGTCCACTCGCAGTCATAACCACTCCCGCCAAGGGGTAAGCCAATTCCATACACTCCCGGTTCCACCTGATTGACTTTCCTTGCTGCGGTAAGAACGTCATCCTTCCCTTTGAAAGGTAAAAGCTCCGAAGCTCCCGCCTTCTCGAAAATGTCCTGCCGGACATGCATCCAGCTAATTTCAAAACCGGAAGGAATCGCATAAACCCTTCCGTCTACTGTACCAACTAAGAGTTTTACCTCAAAGAAATCATCTCGACCCAGCTTATCCACAATCTCATCAAGCGGTAAAAGCAAGCCCCCCTCAGCAAACTTGGCGTAGGGCATACCACCGATGACCAAGTCGGGTTCCGTTCCTGAAGCCACTGCCGTTACCAGTTTGGGAGCAATATCCCCCACCGGAATCCAGGTAATTTTAACATCTACTCCATTCTTTGCTCCCCATTCATAGGCTAAAGAGTTAAACCAGTAGGCCTGTGCTGGCGCAAACGAAGCTCGACCCCAGATGGTAATGGTAGGCCGTTCTTGCGAGAAGGAAACACTAAAACAACATAGAAGAAGGAAACATACACTCATAATGATAATGCGCTTCATTATTCTCCCTCCTTTTTGTTGTCCTTTTTCACCTGTTTTCAAACGAACTTCGCCTTAGAAAGCACGGATAACTTTCTTCTTTCACCTCCCTTCATAAGGATATTATACCAGAAAAAGAAACACCGGAACCTTCTTCGGGAAACTTCGACTTTCAGCAGCAACCCACCAATCAATTTATACAATATACAAGCCTAAAAGGTAAAACTGACCATACTTGATTCCCCACAAAAAGGTACAAACCAAGCAAATTCATAGTAAACTAACTGACACCAGCGAAAAAGCGCGATACAAAATAGCCATTCATTGGAGATTACATTCTGAGCCTTGCCTTTTTCATCGCGCACATTTCCTGATCCGCCTGAAGGAGGATTTTCTCCACCTCGTCCAGGTTGCGAAACTCGGAAACTCCAAAAGAGAAAGAAACGGGAAAGGAAAACTCATTCTGATTCGCCATGGAGCTCTGTACCCGCTCTATGGCTATGCAAGCTTCAGAAGCCCTCGTTTTTGGGAAAACCACCACAAATTCGTCTCCACCATATCGGACAATCAACACATCTTTACGAAGGTTTTCCTGAAGTATTCTGGCAACAAAGGAAAGTACCCGGTCTCCTGTCAGGTGTCCATAGGTATCATTAATCATTTTCAGGTTATCCACGTCCAGAAACCCAAGGGTGGAAGTCAAACCCAGGGAAGACAGACCCTGAGCGTGTTCCCTAACCCACTGATTGAAGAAGTGACGGTTAAAAACTCCAGTTAAGGCATCTCGTTTGGCTATTTCTTCGAACTGCTTTTTTCTCGCTGAATCTCAAAAAGAAGGGCATCAAAAGGTTTTCTGATGCTTTCCACCACAATCCCCTCCAAGAGAACGAAATAAGAAATAAATCGAAAAAGGTGCCCTAACATATTGAAAAACCCGTACACGTCGGTATAAAGAGTAAAAGAAAACTCAGCTAGAGCACTGAGGACAAGTGCCCAGGAAATCGGTTTTCGAAAGGGGAGCATATCTTCATCTCTATCGCGTTGTACCTGAATGAGTAGCGTAAACCACAACGCAATCATGACATACTCAGAAACAACCTTAAAAAGCGTAAGACCTTTCCCTTCCAGAAAACAATCTGGAAAGTACCCCAAAAAATGGTGCTGCTACCAGCAATTGCTGCTGAAAAAACCATTAACGCCAGTGCACCTATCGAAACGTGCCGGAGCCACAGGACAATGACGGCTAAGCCACCGAATTCTACCAAACGACCCAGAATCCAGAACTGGGTGGGGAGGTTGGCCGTATATCCTGGAAATACACCCATACCCTTATAAGAGAGAGTATGGAGGGTATCGATACTTGCCACCCCAAGGTATAGCCACCCGAGCTTCTGTACCACAGTGTTGCGGCTCACGGAGGAAGCCGCCACGGCAAAAAGAAACATGGCAAAACCGGTAAAGATGGCTAAGAATTCAACAATAGAATGAAAAAGAAGGTAATTCCGGCGGGAAAGGGAATAGAGCAAAAGTAGTGCCGGGCTCCAAAAGCCTGCTAAAAAGGTCTTTTTTACCCTCAGTACCATTACCCCACAAACCCCTCCTACAATAGAGGAAAGCAGAAATTGCAACAAAAATATGGTCGGGGCGAGCCGATTTGAACGGCCGACACCACGGTCCCGAACCGTGTGCGCTAACCAGGCTGCGCTACGCCCCGACTAAAAGAATTATAACACAACTTCTTTATTCCTCCCACTCATCTCCTGGATCCATTTCTGATGCAGATGAAAAAAGGGGGAAGGGAGACCATCCTCGGGGAAAAATCCCCACGCCTCTACTTCCTCCGGACACGGACGGACACTCCCCTCTTGAAAAAAGCCCTCAAACAAAAAAACCACGAAATGGAACCAATCCCCGTTTGGATAGCGAAAATGAAGCGCTGGATCCTGCAAATATACTGCCCGTAAACCTCGTATTTTTACTTCGATTCCCAATTCCTCCTGTAATTCTCGATGCACAGCCTCCTCTTCTGATTCATGGTTTTCTGCTTTTCCAGTGGGAAGACACCAAAGATGGTTATCGCGGCGGCGAACACATAAAACTTGATTTATTTGATTTCGAATCAGCATTCCCACCGCCCGTTTTTTGGGTGGTGTAAGATCCCTTCCTATAATACATCCAAGGTGCACAATCACCATATCCGGATAACCGGGACTCTGGGGGCAAGGCAGAACCGTGTCTTCCGTTACATAGAGAACTCCCGTAATTCCCACTCCATGGGCACCCTGAATATCAGTTTCAATACTATCACCCACCAGAAGGATGTTGTTTCGTTCGATGTCCCCCAATTCCCGGAAAAGGAGCTGGAAAATATACGGTGAAGGTTTACCAATGACTGTCGCTTTACGGCCCGTAATGGATTCAATCGCCTTTACCACAGCCCCAGTAGCCGGCACTTTCCCCTCGGGAAGGGTGAAAGCCATATCGGGGTTCGTTGCAACCAATTCTGCACCGTCCTCGATAAAGCGCACCACCCGGGTGATCTCACCAAAAGAAATGCGCTCATCGTATCCCACCACCACCACTTCCGGAGCATGTGTTGTTTCGGTAACCCCCATTGCTTCCAGTTCCCCTTTGAGCGAATCGCTTCCAAGGATATAGCCGTTCCTGTATCCCTTCTCCCGCAGATAGCAACCCGTAGCCCAGGACGCTGTCACGACATCCTCCAACTCAGCCAGAACGCCAAAGGCAACGAGTCTTTCCCGGATTTCTGCTCTCGACCAACGAGGATTATTGGTCAAAAAGCGGACCAGTTTGCCCATCTTTCGCAGTTCCATTATCACTTCTTTTGCATCCAAGATTAATTTTCCACCCCGCCAGATTACTCCGTCGAGGTCAAAGAGGAAAATTCGAAAACGTTCGGCAATCACCCTGAAACAGTCACCACTCGTCTTTGCTTCTTAACTAAGACTGTACCTGCGTAATCCAAAAGAATAAAACCTTCCGAGGGAATCGGACGGTGAATCACCCAAACATTTTAAAAGACTGAACGATTTTCTGAGCTTCACTTTACCCATTCATCTCGAAAGGGAACCAGTTCGAGAACCAATTTACTCGTTTTTTCGTCTCTCTGGTACGATTATACCAGAGCAAAGTCCCGATTCGGAACTCTCCCTGATAACCATCAAAACAAAGGGGGACTCTTTGGAATCCCGAGTCCCCCTTTGTTTTGATGAAAAAAATCTTTTCAGCCTCTTCCCTTTACCGGCTTCTGGATGGTTTTCAGAGCTTGTTCGGTGCTTATAT
The DNA here is from genome assembly GCA_039638595.1 of Atribacterota bacterium. Classification (NCBI taxonomy): domain Bacteria; kingdom Pseudomonadati; phylum Atribacterota; class Atribacteria; order Atribacterales; family Candidatus Caldatribacteriaceae; genus Candidatus Profundicultor; species Candidatus Profundicultor thermophilus. The sequence goes on along the minus strand of JBDIWM010000044.1, from coordinate 10,699 downwards.
TTCGAATTATATTATTCACCCCAAAATACTTGGTTTCTTTCAGAACCGGCGTGTTGAAAGGCGTCACAAAACATTTTTATTTGTATCTTGGGGTTATTGCTTCACCAACGATTGACACCAAATCATGAAAATCAACTTCTATCGTCTCCAAAACAAGTTTTCATTTCCCCGCACTTTCCTCAACGTCTCAGATAACACATTCATCTTCTCCTCGCAGAGTCTTTCGAAGTCTCAATTGTTGCTGAAAACCCTCAAGCTCTTCATCCTCAATCATCCAAAGTAACTGGTAAAGCTTTTCTACGAAGTCATTTTCGGCCGGCTTTATCCGATAGAAAACCCTTCTGCCCATTCGTTCCTCTTCCACCAAATCTACCATCTTGAGTTCCTTTAAGTACTTTGAAAGGTTATAAGGACTATCTCCAAGGGCACTAGCCAGCTCACACACGAAAAATTGTTCTTGCTCCTTAAGGAGCAATACCATCAACCGGAGTCTTTTACGATCCGCCAGGGCTTTAAAAATCACCTCATACTTTCTCATATGCGCATTTTGGCAAAAAAAATATTGAAAGTCAAGAAAAAGTATTCCGACCTCAACGCGAAATTCCAATCCACCCATTTAATTCCTTCACGAAACTCCAAGCAGCCTACCTTCAAAACAGCGTTGACGAGAGCGCTCTTCCCTGCTATAATCTTTTCCGCAGTGCCGGGTTGGTGGAACAGGAAGACACGCTATCTTGAGGGGGTAGTGGGTATTCACCCGTGCGAGTTCAAATCTCGCACCCGGCACCATTTCTTATATGTCAAACACCACTTTACATCCCTCACCGTGGAGGGCTGTACGAAAGGCTTCCTCATACTGAGATAGTGTAAACCGGTGTGTGATAACCGGCGCAATATCGATTTTGCCTGACTCCATGAGTGCTTCTATCTTCTCCCAGGTATCCCATATTTTCCGACCAAAGAAACCCTGAATGGTTACCTCTTTGAAAACAATATCCGGTGAAACATGTAGTCCAAGAAGTTGAGCAGTTTGTCCAAGAACCATGATTTTTCCCCCTACACGGAGGTACCGAAATGCCTCCTGAAGCGCCAGGATGTTCCCCGAAGCCTCGATAACTACACCAACACCTCCACCGAAATCGCGAGCCTTTTCAGCAACCACTTCAACCAGGGGCTCAAGACAAGGATTAACCAAAAAATGTGCACCCATAGAAGAGGCAATTCGAAGGCGCTTCTCATTGGGGTCGACAGCGATAATTTGAGCTGCTCCAAAGAATCGAGCAAAAGCCACCGCGAACTGGCCAATCGGACCACACCCAAGGACAACGACGAAGTCCCCAGTGACGTTTCCAGCTTCTACCGCTCGATAAGGAATTCCCATGGGTTCCAGCATACATCCTTCATCGAAGGAAAACGATTCGGGAATCTTGCGAGTGGAAACAGCAGGAATTACAGCATACTCAGCAAAACACCCATTCCGGGTATGGCCGAAAAGACCCATGTTTTCACAGGTATGTAACCGACCATGACGACACTGAAAACACTGCAAACAGGGAATGTGGGTTTCCGAGGCAACTTTATCACCCACCCTAAATCCTTCCACTCCCTCGCCAAGAGCCACAACCTCGCCACAGCATTCGTGGCCCGGGATGAACGGTAATCTGGGAATAATAGAACGGGCAAATTCATCCCATTTGTAAATTTTTAGGTCTGAACCACAGATAGCTGCAGCTCGAACACGCACCAGAATCTCCCTCTTACCTGGAGAAGGTATAGGGATATCCTGCAACACAAAACCAGGATTTTCTTCTACCTTTAGCAGCGCTCTCATCATCTTTCCTCCTCATTTTGATTCTCAAGAGCCATTGTCAAGGCAATCCACTGGGAGCGTTCCAGGTCGTCAGCCCGGATTTGGGGTAATATCCCCGTTTTTTCCAAAACGTCAGAAGCCTTTTTGCGACTTCCCATCTTTTCCTCAAGGCGCGAATAAAGCGACTTCCTCCTCTGCATAAAAAGAAAGCGCGCTAAATTGATCACCTTCCGATACGTTGTTAGGTCAACTCCATCCATTCGGGGAACCAATTTTAACACCACCGATTCCACCTTTGGAATCGGGCTAAACGCCGAAGGGGCAACTGTAAGAACTCTTTTCACGTTGAACCGAAGGTGAGTCGCCAGGGATACTAAGCTCCCTTTCCCCGAAGGAGGGAAAGAAAGCACCTTATCTCCAAACTCTCTCTGCACCATAAGAAGAAGGAGATTCCACTCCACTTTCTCGTCGAAGAGTTTAAAAAGTATCGGGGTAGAAACAGAATAGGGAAGGTTAGAAACGCACTTGATTACCGGAAATGTGAGAAATGCAAGATAAGTCTGTAAATCAATTTTGAGAAAATCCTCGGGGTAAAATGAAAAATTCGAATACGCAGCGAATTTTTCCCTTATCAAGGGAGTAAGACCCGAATCAATTTCAAAACCCACCACCCATCCAGCCTGTTGGAGAAGTATCTCAGTGAGAAAACCTCCTCCAATACCAATTTCCACAACTAAATCAAGAGGAGAGAGTTCCGCCTCTTCAGCAACTCGCTTTCTAATTTTCGAATCAACTAAAAAATGCTGTCCCCACCCTTTTCGATGTCGACCTTTTAGGACCATATAAAGGGTCCAGATTCAACCAAGCTTAATTTTCTTGGGTCTCGCCAAAGTGATCCGGGAAGAAATAGTCACACCGATCAACTGGTTCTTTTCTTTCCTTTTGTTCCCCCAAAAGGCATCGATAAATCCCTTTCTTTTTCAGTTCCGGATCACAATGGCGACATACCTGGCACAAGCCTTCAGGATTGTACAAACCCACTCCCCCTTTAAACCCATTCTATTTCATTCACCTCGATATTCACCTTGTCGAGAGATAAACCCAATTCCTGGCGCGTTATCTCCCATACCCTTTTTTGCACTTCTCGAGCGACGGCAATAAAAGAAGAACTCTCAGAAAGTTTCAAATTCATGGTTACAGCGATTCTCCTCCCCTCCAGAGGAATCTTCTCATGGAGCGACTGACTTTCTCCGTCGACGAAGACTTTTATCTGTCGCAGAAGATGCTCAAAATCATTTTTGACTCCTTCCACTTCCAGTACAGCTTTCCCCACCACCTCAAGCAGAGTTGAGACTCGAATCCTTATCTGCCCTTCTTGAAAATCATTCATGGCCTTCGTCCCGGTAAATTCCTGAAGATAAATTCTACCGCCTGGTCCGGTCTTTCAAAACAAGGGAAAAAGTCTTCTCGTCCTCGGTGGTCGCATATTTTCCAGGTTTCAAGGCCCACTAAGATCTTCCCCGCCCTTAACGCAAGGGCAATTTCACTGAGCGTACCCGTCTGCCCTCCACAGGCGATGAGGGCCGAAGCTGTATTAACGATAACAAAGTTCCTCACTTCTCCAAGGCCAGTGGGAATGGCAATATCAACAAAAGGGTTCGCATCCTCAAAAGAAAAGCCCGGGAGGATTCCGATTGTCAACCCACTCTCTTCTTTCGCACCTCGGCAGGCGGCTTCCATAACTCCTCCCAGACCACCACAAACAAGAACCGCCCCTCGTCGGGCAATCTCTCGACCAGCTTCATAAGCAAGCCGACATATCCTTTCTTCACAGACACTCTGGCCGATAACACCAATGTAAACGCTACTTTTCATATCCCAGGTACTTTTTCAAATCATCCGGCTTGAGCTTTTCCAAGAACTGGCCAAACTCTTCAATTTCTTTATCATCAATTTCACCCATAGCAACTGTGGTAGAACTGCGTACTTCCTCAGAAATATAAATCGGAGCCCCCATGCGTAAAGAGAGTGCGATACCGTCACTGGGACGCGCATCAATGGTGATCTCGTTTTCTCCAACTTTGAGATATAAAAGCGCGTAGAAGGTGTTATCCACAATCTGGGTGATGACCACTCGATCCAGCTCTCCCCCCATATTGCGGATGACCGAGGCCAGAAGGTCATGGGTCAGCGGTCGAGGTGTTTGCACTCCTTGTAAACCAAGTAAAATTGCCTGAGCTTCAAAAATCCCAATCCAGATGGGCAGGCTTCTTTTTTCCTCTTCGTCGACCAGAACAACGACCGCCATAGCATTCTTCTGATCAAACATCAACCCCTGAACTCGCATTTTCATCATCGGTATTTCAATCCCTCTTTTCCTGACTTATATTGTATAACCCCTTTCGCTTCTCCTCAATTCCTGTTGGCTCATTTTCCACTTTTTTCCAAAAACCTCCTGAAAATTCTGCCAGAGCTGTTCTTGCAGAATCGAAATATCGATATTCCAAAACTGCGCCAGAAAACGCGCCATCCCAGGAAGGAAAGCTGGTTCATTCCGTTGCCCTCTTTTTCCCTGAGGAGGAAGATAAGGAGCATCAGTCTCAAGAAAAATGCGTTCCCGAGGAACCATTGCAAGACTTTTGCGAAGGGTTGTTGCTTTTGGATAGGTCATAACACCGTTCACCGAAAGGTAAAAACCGTGAGAAAGGATCTCTTGCAAGAGGAACCAGTCGCCGGAAAAGCAATGCCAGACGACGGGAACATGGTGTACTCGCTCGGCCAGAATCTTCAGCACTCTTCTTTCGGCAGCCCGGGAATGGACAATAAGCGGAAGATCATTTCGCTCGGCAATTTCGATTTGAGCAACAAACGTTTCTTCCTGTTCTCGTTCATACGTTCTATCCCAGTAATAATCGAGCCCTACTTCTCCCACGGCAATAACTCCGGGAGAAACTATGAGGTTCTCAATCTGGGAAAAATCGATTTTTTCGCCCTTGACCTCCTGGGGATGAACACCCAAAGCAGCACACACCGGAGCATAACGCCGAGCAATCTCCAGAACCTTCTGGGAAGAAGAAATAGAAATACCTGCGCTCACGATGGTTGTAACACCCACCGCTTGGGCTCGTTCAATAACCTCCCCACAATCAAACTGAAAGGCATCATCATCGAGATGGGCGTGGATGTCAATCCAGAAAGTCATCGGATCTTGCTTCCTGGAGCAATGTCCCGATCCACAGTGAGAAGACTTACGCCTCCTTTCCCATCGTCAGCAGCAAGAAGCATGCCCTCCGACTGTATACCCCGTATCGTGGCTGGTTCAAGATTGGCAAGAACCACCACCTTTTTCCCCAGCATCTCCTCCGGTCGATAATACGGAGCAAGACCGGCTACAAGCGTCCGTTCCTCATCTCCCAAACTTACCCGTAGGGCCAGGAGCGCTCTTGTACCCTCTACCCTTTCTACCTGTACAACTTCACCAATCCGAAGTTCAAGCTTTTGAAACTCTTCCAGATTAATGAATGAAGAACCCATATGGATCACTCCTTTCTAAATAAGGCGCGGAAAGAGGGGTTCAGGGTGCTTCACGCGATAGCATTCTGGACCTCCACTCCATTCTAACTCCATAGTTCTTGGAGAAAATTCGAAATGGTCTCCCATACCAATGAGATTCCACAGCTTCGTAGCTGTGGAAGGCATAAAAGGAGAAACAAACACAGCAACGATTCGGCTGCAGTCAAGTAAACGATAGAGAACCCGATCCAGGCTTTTATTTCCTTCTTTAAACATCTTCCAAGGAGCTTGCTGGTCAATGGAGCGATTTGCAAAATGAACAAGACGCCAAACGCTTTCGAGAGCCTGTGCAAAGGCAAAGCGCTCCATGGAAAAAAAGAATTTTTCTTTTACATCTTCCAATAACTCTTCCCATTCTCGGTCTTCATAGGCACTCGGTTTCTGGACAACTCCATTTCGATACTTCAGGACCATACTTAAAGTCCGGTGGACCATATTCCCAAAATTGTCAGACAGGTCTGCATTCGATCGTTCCACCAACGCCTTCTCCGAAAAATCGCCATCCAGACCAAAGCTCACTTCTCGCATTAAAAAATAACGGAAACGATCCACACCGTACTGGGCAATCACCCGGTAGGGGTCAACCACATTCCCCTTAGACTTGGACATTTTCTCACCTTCTACGGTCCACCATCCGTGAGCAAAAATTCGTCGAGGAAGGGGTAACCCTGCCCCCAAAAGCATCCCAGGCCAGAGGACAGCATGAAAACGGAGAATATCCTTCCCCACCAGATGATATGTCCAGGGCCAGAGGCTGGAAAATTGTGCTTCGTCACGACCAAAACCTGCTACCGTGATGTAGTTTATGAGGGCGTCAAACCAGACATAAAACGTATGCTCAGGGTCTCCAGGAACCTGAATACCCCACTTGAGACCTGTGCGAGAAATGCTCTGATCTTTGAGACCTCTACGGACGAAATTGTAAATCTCATTGTAACGGCTCTCAGGCATGATGAAGTCAGGATGCTCATCAAAATATCGAAGGAGTGGCTCGGAAAATCGAGAAAGTGCAAAGAAATAGCTTTCTTCCCTCAATCTTTGCAAAGGTCGGCCACAGTCTGGACAGACAAACCGCTCATCAAGTTGGCTTTCTGGCCAGAAGGTTTCACAGGGAACGCAGTACCACCCTTCGTACTCCCCTTTGTAAACATACCCCCTCCCCTTTAAAAGGAGAAAGAAATCCCGTACCACCTTTTCATGTTCTGGAAAAGTGGTACGGATGAAAACGTCGTACTCGATATGCATGGCCTTCCAGAGTTCCTGGAAGCGAACTACCACCTTATCAACAAGTTCCCGAGGCGATAATCCTACTTCCTGAGCAGCTTTTTCAATTTTCTGCCCGTGTTCATCGGTCCCGGTGGAAAAGAAAACCCTCTCCCCCAGAAGGCGATGGAACCGAGCTAAAATGTCTGCTGCGCAGGTGGTATATGCATGACCAATATGGGGTACATCGTTCACGTAGTAAATGGGTGTGGTGACGTAAAAACTCTTCTCCATCTTTTACCTCCTTTAACTGCTTTCTCTAATTATGGCACAAACTTGTGCTTCCGGAAACTTCAAACGGCAATTCCAGTGGGACGAAGTCGGTCGCTTTCCCCTCGATATGCTTCCCAAAATTTCCGATTCCATTTGCATCCTGGATCAGGACCAAGGTAATCGGAAAAATACGCATACGCTCTAGCTCGACATCCTCCACACACTGACCGGTAATCACAAACCCCACAGTGAGGTTTGTACCGTTCCCGGTCGCGAAGTTCTTGCATGACCGAAGACCCACTCCAGATTTCCTCAAGGGTTTTCTCTTTGAGGGAACCAATGGAAATCGGTATGAACACACAGGGGGTCACTGTACCATCCGGTTGAATCGCACAGTACGCTCGGGCTGCACCACACCCCCCCACATACTCCGCTGCCACCCGGGCAAGAGTCCCCTCTGAAAGGGAATAGTGTCCAGTGATTACGATACCATGGGCATCTTTCTCCAGACACTTTCTCCCAAACTGAGGACTGGTACTGAAAACGGCGATTTCCTTTTCCATCAGGCAGTCATAAAGCATATCGAGCATATCTTCCCGCTCTTCTGGAGAAAGATCGCATTCGACAATCTCCCGTCCTCTTCCAGTGGGGATGAAATTAAAAGCGTAAAAACGATGTGCTCCCAGATTTTGAGTAAGCCGATAGAGATCCCGCAGGTCACGCAGGTTGTCCCGGGTAATCGTCGGAGCAACGCCAACCAGAAGTCCCGCTTTCACAGCGTTTTCGATTCCCTCCACGGTTTTCTTCCAGAGTCCCGGTATACCCCGGAAGGCATCATGATACTCAGGATACGAACTATCCAGACTCACCTCCACATAGCTCACCCCAACGTCCTTCAGTCGCTGACACATATCTTTGGTGAGAAGGACACCATTGGTGGCTACCGAAAGGTAAATTTCTTTTGATGCAGCCCGCTCCGCTACCGAAAAAAAATCCGGGTCCGTCAGTGGCTCTCCACCCGAGAAAGCCAAAACCGGAACAAAATTTCGGTCAAGTTCTTCAATCACCTCCAGGCGTTCTTTGAGATTCAATTCCTGCAACACTCGACCAGCATTCTGGTAGCAGTGGCGGCACCTAAGATTACACCGATTGGTAAAATTCCACACCACAAGGAGTGGTCCAGCAAAAATCTGTGGCTGAGTTGCTCCATAGCGGGCAACGCTTCTGGCCAGATTAATAGTAACCCTGCGGATATTTCGGGAACTAAAAACCTCATTCACCAAATACTCTTTTTGCCAGCGCAATAAAAAACGCACCATTTCAATAACCATATAAATGGGAAAGAAGGACATTTTTTCAGAAAACGATAAACCATCCTTTCTACGTCCGTAAAAGAGCAAAATCCTTTCAAGCTTCACCGTCCCACCTGATGACGGTTGCGTCACCCACCGGAAAAGCAAGCGAACAATTCCGAGATTCAGATACTTACGCACTCTTTCCGGATTCATGAGACGTTCATGCATTACTCTCACCTCCCCACTATTATTTTACACCCCTTATCAAGCACAAAAACATCCCTTTAAAGTCAATTCCCAATGTTCTATAATACTATGGTGATGCTGTATGAGTCTTTATGAGAGTATAAGCCGGTTTGATACCCTGTACCGCAGGGCCTTTTGGAAAAAACTTCTGGGAAAAGTACGCCATCACCACCTTCTTCTCCCTCTTTCACCCTGGCGAGAAATCGCCGGCAGCGGGGAAGAAATCTATAAAGGGATACAGACAGTCCCAATCGATAAAATCATCGGGACCGAAAACCGATTTGATGACTTTGATCGAGAATTCCTCCCTCTAAAAAAGCAGGATCGGCACCGCTGGGCCCGCATTCACCAGCTTTACCAGAGTGGTCAATCCCTTCCCGTAGTATCTTTAGTTAAAGTAGGGGAATTCTATTTTGTTCGCGATGGACATCATCGCATTTCGGTGGCAAAAGCCGAAAGGGCAGAGTATATCGACGCTGAAGTCATTGAGATCCCTCTTCCCCCAACACTTCAGGATTCTTCCCCTGAGGAAGTTTTCCATCGCCTTGAGGAACAAATTTTCTGGGAAAAGACTGGACTCAAAAATATTCATGTCACCATTCCCGGAGGATATCTTGAACTCCTTCGCCTCATCCAGTGTTTCCAGTGTTCTTCTTGCATCAGCAACACAGAGAGTAGAGAAAAATACGCAGGGTGCATTCCCTGGGAAGAAGCTGTCCAGGGATGGTACAAAAACTGTTATCAGAAAGCCACAGAGGTGATCCAAGAGAGCAAGATGATGAGAAAATTAAAAAACAGAACCCCTACAGACTTTTACCTCTGGATGCTCTATAATCTGGACCTCTTGCGCAAAGAAGCGTGTTTCATTCCTTCCCCATCTTTCTCCCCACCACGTAAAAGGCCTACCGTCCTATACAGAGAAAGAACATAATTTACCCCGCTCTCAAACTCAGGATAAGGAAGTACTGCGAAGAGAGGATGTCCTGACCGAGCTTCTTCGGTGGACCAAAATCAGAAATGATAAGAAGGAATCCATCGATATCCTCTTCGTGGGGTAATCGAGACGGTTGAAGGATAATTTCGCGAGTTTCCCATCGCTGACCTTTCTGTATTGCCAACCACACAACCACCCTCCCTTCCCATGGGCAAATTCCGCCATCCGGACAACGAGAATCTTCAATCACTTCCAGAAATTTGATGGATATCCCTGATTCCTTAAGAATGACAGCTCCCCCGTGGAATAGCCGTACAGCCTCCCCAAATGTAACGGTTTTTGGACCGAAACAACCTGAGAAAAGAGAGAGGCAAAGCACAAGAAGAATCCATAATCGAGTCTCCACGCAAATACCCCCTTTGTCCTGGTATGATATAATTTTGGCATAAAACACAAAGGAGGGTCAACTCATGAAAAGATGTGGTGTTTTGTTCACTGTTATTGGTGTTTTGCTTCTCAGTCTCACTGGTCTTGGATTTTCTCAGGAAGCAAGACCTGGAGGAACGCTTGTTTTCGGCAGCGCCGGTGATGCGGCGCGACTCGATCCAGCCGACGTCACCGATGGGATTTCCATCACCAGGACCGATGCCATGTTCGAAGGTTTGCTCCGCTACCAAGAAGGGAGCACGGAAATCGAACCATGCCTTGCCGAGTCTTGGGAAGTTTCTGAAGATGGCCTCACTTTCACCTTCCATCTTCGCAAAGGCGTCAAATTCCACGACGGTACCGATTTCAACGCTGATGCGGTGGTCTATTCATATAAGCGACAGTTCGATCCCAATCATCCCTTTTACCAGTACGGTGAATGGGCCTACTGGAAATGGATGTTCAATTACGTGAAAGATGTGGAAAAAGTCGACGATTACACTGTTAAAATCATTCTTTCCCAACCCAATGCCTCTTTTCTAACCAGCATGGCTATGTTCACAGTGGCCGTTGTGAGTCCCACCGCCTGTGAAAAGTATGGGGCCGATTTCTTCAAAAATCCGGTGGGCACCGGACCTTTCAAATTCGTGGAATGGGTCAAGGACGACCACATCACTGTAGAAGCCTTTGACGATTACTGGGGAGGACGGCCGTATTTAGACCGCGTCATTTTCCGGGTGATTCCTGACCCGTCCGTTCGGCTCCTTGAACTTGAAAAGGGCACCATTGACTGCGTGGAGTATCCCAGCCCCGATGATCTGGAACGAATCAAAAGCAATCCGGACCTGGTGCTTCTTGAAACTGCCGGTATCAATGTAGGGTATCTCGCCATGAATGTGGGTGAAGATACACCAGGTTTTGAAAAACCCTTTGCCGACG
>JBDIWM010000043.1 GCA_039638595.1 Atribacterota bacterium | reverse complement strand
CGATACTTTAAGGGATGTTCAGAATAAGCTCAACAAGGCCATTGCTGAAGGACTTAACCAGGGGCAGTACGTGGGTGATTACAGTAACAAGTTTGTCCAATACGTCACCACCCCCTACGCTAACTCTCCCGAAGCGGTTGCCGGGACCTTTGTCATTCGTACGGCTGTTCCAGGTAACGAGGGAAAACTCTACTTCAGTGGTGACCAGGCGTTCATCAATGCTCTGAGCCTCACTGTGATTCAGGAAGCTGAAGACAGTAAGTTCAGGGTGACGATCACCAATGCCCACACTGGCGAACAGTTGAACCAGGTCGACATCTCCGGTAATCGTCTGGTGGGTGCTGTGGATCCCAACCTGGATGTCATCTTTGATGCCATGAGTGACATTCAGGTGACCTTTAACACCAATCCTGCGGTGAGGGCCTGGCATTTTTCGGCGGATCCAGCCCAGACCAGAACCTACGTGCACTTAGCGAACTCCTCGCTCATCTTCCACATTGGAGCCAACGCCAGACAGGACATGAACGCTTCCATTGGCCGGATTGACACCATGGGACTCAATCTCGATTCGATTCTCCTCATCGATAACGCGACAGCCAATGACGCCATCGTGCGCCTGGACAACGCCATTGCTCAGGTCTCGGATCAGCGAGCTATTCTTGGTGCTTTGCAGAACCGCCTGGAGCACACCATTGCGAACCTGGGTGTAGCCAAGGAGAACATCGCTGCTGCTGAGTCTCGTATCCGGGATGTGGATATGGCCGAAGAGATGATGGCCTTCACCCGAGCTCAGATTCTTATGCAGGCTGGTGTGGCCATGCTGGCTCAAGCCAACACCATCCCGCAGATGGTGTTGCAGCTCTTGCGGTAGGGTTTCTGGTATACGTGGTGGGGGTGTTTTGCCCCCACCACCGGGTAAGGAGTGAGCACCATGGATGTCCAGAAAGTAACTGGTCCTTTAGAGAAGCTTTCTTCTCAGGGGGAGAAAAGAGTATCAGAGAATTTGACTTCGGGTGAACGCAGTGTGGAAGCGTTTCCCAGAGAGGATTTTTCCGAGAAGGAGACAAGAGCGCTCTCGAAGGAAAAATTGGTTCATCTTGTGAAACAGATGAACACCGTGATGGAGGCGCTTTCTATCGAAGCGCGTTTTTCGGTTCATCAGCCTACCCATGCCATTGTGGTAACGCTCATTAACCGTGATACGGGAGAAATTGTCCGCCAAATCCCTCCTGAAAAGCTCCTTGATATGGTGGCTCGCCTGCGGGAACTGGCGGGACTCTTTGTGGACGAGGTGGTGTAGGTGGCAGGAATCACCATTGATGGACTTGTTTCTGGAATTCAAACCGGTGATGTGATTGCCAAGTTGATGGAGGTGGAGCGCCTTCCAGTAACCCGAATGGAAGAGCAAAAAAAAGAGTATCAGACCAAAATTACACTCCTTCAAGACTTGGCCACGAAGCTTGCCACGCTGAAACTGAGTGCCGATAATCTGAAAACTTCCTCGCTGTACCGTTCTCGAGTGGTGGTTTCCTCAAATGAGACCGTCCTCACCGCTTCCGCTCAGGCTGGAGCACCAGTGGGTCGGTATACCCTTACCGTGGAACAGATTGCCCTGGCTCACCAATTAGCCAGTGGTGTTACTTCGGATCCAGCGGCTCAGGTGTTTGGCAGCGGAACTATCACCATCCAGGTTGGGTCTGGGAGTCCAAAAGTAATCAACGTGTCTTCTTCGAAAGGTTCTCTCAATGGAATCCGCGATTTGATCAACAACGCGGGTTTACCAGTCTCGGCAACGGTGGTGGGTGCCAATGGCGAGTACCGCCTCGTTCTCCTGAGTCAGATTACCGGGCAGGATGGAGAGGTCAACGTAGCCGTTAACCTTACCGGGGGAAGCGAAACCCTGAGTTTTTCCACCATCCAGCCACCGCAAAATGCTCGGGTACTTCTTGGGGTGGCCTCGGGAGGTTCTACGCCTCTTTCTTTTGAATTCTCTTCCAATACCGTGCAAAATCTCCTTCCAGGAGTGGCCTTGAATCTGCTTAGTGCCAGCACTAATCCGGTGACCGTGGAGGTCAAGGAAGACACAGGCCTCCTTGAAGAACAGATTCGGCGCTTTGTGGAAAGCTATAACGATGTGATATCGCTTGTCAAAGAGTACACTTTTTATGACCCTGATACCAGGAAAAAGGGACCGTTTCTGGGGAACGTTAATCTGAGCATCATTCGTTCACAGCTGGAACGCATCATTACTGCACCAGTAAGTGGTGTTGAGAAAGCCGTCAATAGTCTGGCCATGCTGGGGATTACCCTCACCAAAACCGGTGTGTTGCAAGTTGAAAATCCTCAGGCACTATCGGAAAAGATTTCTCAAAATCTCTCCGAAGTGGAAAAGCTCTTTACCCGGGGTATTGCGCGGAGTTTTTCTGAAGCGATCCAAAATATAACCCGTTACGGAAGCGGTGTCATCTGGGTGGAGCAGAACATGTATCGCACCATGAGTGATACCCTCGATAAACGCATCGCTTCTTTAGAGCAGTCGCTCCGTATCCGTGAGCAACGCCTCTGGAGGCAATTTACCAATCTTGAGAAGTACCTCTCTACGATGAAGTCCCAGAGTACATGGCTTGCGAACCAGGTGGCTGCGCTGACCAATCAAGCGAAGTCGTCGTCTTCATAAGGGGTGAATGCCATGAATGCCTATGTAAACGTTGTCCGTTCGTATCAACACAATGATGTTGATACGGCGTCGCCGGTTCACTTAATCGTTCTCCTGTATGATGGGGCGATACGTTTTTTTCGCCTTAGTGCTCGGGCTCATTCTGAAGGGAAAAAAGAGGAAGCGCGAGCCTATCTTTTGCGGGCAGAAAAAATCATCCTGGAACTTTTGTGTGTTCTTGACCTGGAGAAAGGTGGTGAAATTGCTCAGAATCTCTCTGAACTCTATCGGTTTATCATTGGTCAATGTAGTGCTTTGAATGATGAAGATTACGGAGAGGTCATTGAAGCCAACTGTCGCCTCCTTTCGGGTCTGCGCGAGGCCTGGGTTCAGCTTGAGCGTGCCACCAATGGATGAAGATCCTGTTGATAAGAAAATTGGATTACTGGAAAAAATTTTGGAGCTCACTCAGGCTATGCAAAAAGAGTTGGAGGATGGTGTTTCCGAAACGCTACTTTTGCTCCTCGATGAACGCGGGAAACTCATCCGCGAGGTTGAGCAGTGTGATCAGGAAATCGACTTTGCGACGCTTACCCCAGAGGATCGGGAAAGAATGCTCGGTTTGCTTCGCCAGATCGCCATGCTGAACGAAGATATGAATGCTCGTCTGTCTACGGCTATCGCCGCCGAAAAGGAGGCCATTGTGAGCATGCGGAAAGAACAAACGTTTTTACAAAAGGTTCAAGAAAATCTTCCTCCCTCCCGAGGTTTTGATGCAGGTGGATAATCTGGCAAATAAATTCATCAGTCCCGTATAAAGGAGACGTGATGGGTATGCCGCTTCGGGTTGTTGACTACGGTGGAAATGAAAACCGTGATATTCAAGCTCTGATTCAGGAGGGCCATCGGTGTTTTTTCGATGGTCAGCTGGATAGAGCAAAAGCCCTTTTCCAGCGAGTTTTACAGGGTAGTCCTTCCCATCCAGAAGCTCTCCATGGTCTTGGAGTGATAGCCCTCAAGGAGGGTCGTTACAAAGAGGCGATTCGATACTTACAACAGGCTGTGGCAGAAAATCCCCATTTTGCCGAAGCCTGGAACAACTTGGGGTTTGCTCTGTATAAGAAAGGTCGTTACCACGAAGCTCAGGAAGCCCTTGAGAAAGCCCTGCAGCTTACTCCTCGTGAACCATCGGTACGGGAAAACGTCAAAGTTTTGGCGCGACTCACCGGGAAAAAGGTGAAAGCGGTTTCTCCTTTCCTTTCCCTGTGTATGATCGTCCGTGACGAGGTCGAAAACTTACAAAAGCACCTCGCCCGCATGAAGGACTATTTTGACGATGTGGTGGTGGTTGATACCGGTTCTCAAGATGCCACAAAAACGATAACCTCTTCTCTTGGTGCTCGGGTCTTTTCCCTTCCCTGGGAGAACGATTTTTCTAAAGCCCGTAATGAATCCCTCAAGCACGCTCGTGGGGAATGGATTCTCGTTCTTGACGCTGACGAATTCATGGATGAAGAGGGTGTCTTGAAGCTTAAGGAAGTTGCTCATAAAACCGATGCCATGGGTTTTCAGCTTCCTATTTATAACTACAACCGCAGGCAAGAAGTGGGGGTTGTGAATTTTGCCCTCCGCTTTTTCCGCCGCCATCCGAAAATTCGTTTTGCCGGGCGTATCCACGAAACCGTTGAGGATTCCATCGTTACTCTTGGGGGTACAATCGGCCGAGTTAATATTCCCATCCACCATTTTGGCTATACTGATCCAGACGCTTTGACCCGTAAAACCGTGGAGCGAAACTTCCCCATCATCGAGGAACTCTACCGTACCGAGCCTGAAAACGTTCAAGCGGTTCTCTACTACGCCAAGACTAAACTAGTTACTTTCCGTGACCATCAGGAGGCTAAAAGAGCCCTTCTCCGGCTGGTGGGAAATCCCAGGTGGCGTGGGAGACCTGGCTACATTGAAGGACTGCTCTATCTTGGCCATGTTTTTGCCGATGAAAAGCGATTCTCTATTGCCGAGCGCATCTACGAAAAGGTACGGCAGTACGACCCGTATCTTCCCGATGCCCTCTTTGCTCTAGGGAATCTCTACTTTATCCAGGGTTTGTATTCCAAGGCACTGGAGTTTCTGGAGGGTATCTTGACCCTTGAAGCCGGTAAGGCGAAAACGAATCTGGTCCGTTTTTCCTTCACCGACGAAGTCCTCTACGAACGTTTGACCCGCTCGGCTATCGAGTGTGGTCAAATTGAAAAAGCCATCAACTATGGGGAAAAACTGCGAAACCTTTTGCCCGATGACCCTAATGTCCTTCATAACCTTGCTCTAGCTTACTTTCAGGGTGGTCAGTATCTTCATGCTGAAACTCTCTGGAGAGAGGTCCTCCAGAAAGACTCCCTTCATGCTGAAGCTAGGTCCTTACTCTTTTACCTTTATACCCTTCAGGGCCGTTCCCAGGAAGCTCAGTCTGTCCTTCAAGAGGTAACCACTTTGGTTTGATGGTTTACGAAGTTGTTCAATTTTCTCGAAAAAAGAGGGCTTCTGGTTTTTACTTCGTTTCCCGTACTCAGGACATGAATCAGTTGCCGTCGCATTAACCTTGCTACGTTCGCTTGTGAAGGTCTATCTTTCGGGTATGCCCTGGGGAATAGAGTCCTCCAAACCTCTATATAGTGTATGTAGCGGGGTCCTCTAGAATTGACTTGCACGTTCGGGCACGAATTCCTGTTGCGCGTTTTTATGGTTTTGTAGTTCGATTTTCGACTTTTTTCTAAAGCATAGGGGATGGCTCTGTCGGTGTTTTTATCGATTACTCATTCGACAGTACTCACCATTGCTATTATCCCTAATTAATAGGCTAAAGAGCTTTGGGCGGGGATTTTTTGCGAGACGTGTTTGGCATAATAGTTCATCTTGGGAATGGTGAGCGATGATTTGAGGTGGGATGAAACGGTGCGTGAAATTATTCGACAGTTCGTTCAGGTAGTGGCCGAAGTGTTACCGTGTCCTGAGCCGGTTTACGAATTTGGTTCTCTGCAGGTTCCGGGACAAGAGGGATTTGCTGATTTACGTCCCTTCTTTTCTGGCAAAAGATATATCGGTTGTGACATGCGTCCCGGACCAGGTGTAGATATAATTTTGAATCTTCATCATATTGACCTTCCCGACGCGGTCGCGGGAACAGTGCTTATGGTGGATACTCTGGAGCATGTTGAGTTCCCCTGGAAAGCGATGGATGAAGTCTATCGCATTCTCCGGCCGGGTGGTTTTGTGGTGATGAGTTCAGTGATGAACTTTCCCATCCACGACTACCCTTTTGATTACTGGCGCTTTACACCAGAAGCTTTTTGGAGTTTGCTGCAAAAGTTTCCCTATCGGTTGGTAGAATGGGTTGGTCATCCACAGTTTCCCCATACGGTGGTTGGTGTGGGGTGCAAGGGAGAACTTCCTGAGAGAGACCGTCAGCACTTTGAAAAGAAAATTAAAGCATGGAAAGAGCGATGGAGTGTACCGAATTTCTTTACAAAGGTTCCGGAGAGTCGATCGGTCGCTTGTGAGAAAACGAGCTCCTATTACGCTTTCTCTCGACCAGAAGTTCGCGCTCTCATTCCCCATGGGTGTCAGCGGATTCTCGATGTGGGTTGTGGTGAGGGAAACTTGGGGGGTATGCTGAAAGAGGAACGCCAATGTGAAGTATGGGGAGTGGAAATCAATTTTCAGGTGGCTGCAGAGGCGGAAAAAAAGCTTGACCGGGTTTTGGTGGGGAATTACGAGGAGTTGGTAACGGAGCTTCCAGAAGCATACTTTGATTGTGTGATTTTCGCTGATGTTTTGGAACACTTTGTTGATCCCTGGAAGGCTCTGGAGGAGACCAGGCGTGTTTTAAAGGAGGGAGGGTATATTGTTGCCAGTGTTCCCAATGTACGCCACTGGAGTGTGATTCAGAGTCTTCTTGAGGGAGAGTGGAATTACCAGGAGGCGGGAATCCTTGATCGGAGCCACCTTCGTTTTTTCACAGGTCGCTCGTTGATGGAACTCTTTCGCGGAAGGGGATTTCGGGTGGAAAGCCTTCAGGGAACAACCATTCAAAATATGACTATTCCTCAGGAATTCGTTCGAGCCATCCGCAGCGTGGGTATTTCGGCAGAAGGTTTTACTGAGGAAAGCGCGATTTACCAGTACCTCATACTGGCACAAAAAGAAGCTGCTTGGGGACTCGTTTCCCTCATCCTCCTCACTCGTAACAACCTTGCATACACCAAGCTGTGTCTCGAAAGCATTCGTCGTTATACCCCCGAACCTCATGAAATCATCGTAGTGGATAACGGTTCAACGGATGGGACTGTCGAATACCTGCAAGAGCAACCTGATGTGAGACTCGTCGAGAACGGATATAACCTCGGTTTTGCTCTGGGGAATAACCGGGGTCTACAGGAAGCAAGGGGTGACTTCGTTGTTTTCCTCAATAACGACGTGGTGGTGACCGAAGGGTGGTTGGCCAGACTCGTAGCTTGTGCGAGAGAAGATGAGAAAGTCGGTGCTGTGGGGCCACGGTCTAACTATGTTGTTGGACAGCAGCTGGTTCCTAACGTGCCCTATGGAGAAGACATGGAAGCGATGCAGGAGTTTGCGCGAGCCTGGAGCGTGGAGCACGCCAGAAAACGGGACGTTGTTTCCAGGGTCATCGGTTTCTGTATGCTGGTCAAGAGAGCTGTAATTGAAAAGATCGGAGGTTTTGATCCCATCTTTGGAACAGGTAATTTTGAAGACGACGACTTTTGTTTACGGTTGCAGCTTGCTGGATTTACCATAAAAATTGCCCACGATGTATTTATCCACCACTTTGGAAGTAAGACCTTTCGGAGTGAACACGTTGATTACCAGGCGCTTATGAAGCACAACTGGGCTTTGTTTAAGAAAAAATGGAATCTTCCTGAAAACCTGCCTATGGAAAAGGGGTATACCCCGCTTGACCTCTTACGGCAACCGTTTCAGAAGGAAAAACACTTTGTGCCGCTGAGGTTTGCACCACTTCCCCTTGATGGAGCAAGAGAAAGAAAGTATCTTTCCTCATGGAATCCGAAAAATGTATGCTGGTTTGTTGAACATTTTACCGCCGAAGACCCAGTCACTTTAGTTCTTTACTATCCCTCGGAAGAGGCGTATGAAAAGGTTAAACGTTTTTTGGAGGAGAAAAGATATCAGGATGATCAAATACCTGATATTTTGCTTTACGCGGAAAAACTGCCTCCGGCGAAAATCCCCGAGCTGGTGAACGCAGTGGACGCAGTTTTTCCCGACAACGGAAATACATCGTTTGTTCTCTGGGGTGTGTACCTCGGTAAAAATATCTTAACTATTTCCTGAATTCGAGCGAGTTTAACTGCTTTCGATGGGTCAACTTTTTTCAGGTCTTCATAATCCTTTGGTGAATATTTTCTCTATTGACATCAGTGAACGCGAGCGGTGAGGTTAAAAGTCTGCAGATTGCGTTCGGCCTGGCTTGATGTTTCATTCCTCCGCTTTTCCCATTCGAGCAGTATGGGAAATGGAGTCAATTCTGGTTACTTTGCGAGCTTGGCGAATTGCGTTTCTGGTTTTCCCTGCATTTATCCGCGCTGGTAGAAAACGAATCATGCCTGGCTTTCGCACGGTAGTTCCTGTACGGTGTCGATCTCGTCTGGGGGATCTACTTTTTTGTGGCCCGAGGACGTCAGGAGGTGCTAGAGACAAGTGGTAGAGGAGGACTCTGTGGTTTGAATTGGGCCACAGTCTATTTTAGCACCGTGCGGCAAGGTCTTTAAAGGATGAATTCGTGGGGCGCAACGAGAAAGGGGGTAGCAACACTTTGGGTTTGCAGGTCTTTCTGGGTGTTCCTGAGGTGATCGGCTCTTGCCATCAATTGACAGGGTTCCTTGAATTTTCTATAATGTTCTTACTTTTGATTGAGGGAGGAATAAGGGTGACCGAGGTTCGGGTTGGCCAAGGAGAGAGTATTGATGAAGCATTGAAGCGTTTTAAGAGGAAGTGCCAGCGTAATGGGATTATTTCGGAGATGAAACGGAGAGAACACTACGAAAAGCCGAGCGAGAAGAAGCGTAAACGGGCTCAGGCTGCACGGAGGAAAAAGAGAAGATGACTGAAAATGGTTCTTTTCTCAAAGAGCGTCTTCTTGAAGCCATGAAAGGTGCTCTTCGAGCGAAAGACCAGATTCGGCTTGATACAGTACGGCTTATTTTAGCTGAGATCAAAAATGCAGAAATTGAGAAACGGGCTTCTTTGACGGACGATGAAATTACCGTGCTGATTCGTCGAGGTATTAAGAAGCGGGAGGAAAGCATCGTCTACTTTGAAAAAGGGGGGAGACCAGAGCTTCTGGAGAGAGCTCATCGGGAGATCGAAGTATTGCGGGAATTCCTTCCTTCTCAGCTTTCTCGAGAAGAAATCATTCATATCGTTCGCGAGGTGCTTCGTTCATGTCCCGCGGATGCTTCTTTTGGGACGGTCATGAAAGAGGTTATGGTGCGCGTTCAGGGTAGAGCCGAAGGCCAGGTGGTTTCTGCAATAGTGAGACAGGAAATGAATATGAGGTGATTACAAAACTTGTCTGCAGAGGCTACCCTAAGGGATTGTGAGTTTCGTCTTCCTCTCAGAAGTGTTCAAGAAACCCAAAAGTTTTTTGGACAACTCGATGCCAATATCAGGATTTTAGAAGAAGTCTTTGAAATCGAAGTTCATACAGAAGGAGATGCGCTGGTTATAAGAAGCCAGAAGAAGCCAGAACTTCTTCCGGTAGCCTGTTCGTTTTTAGAAGAATTGACTTCTTTTTTTCAGGAAGAAACAGCTATAACCCCTGAAGACCTGCGAAAAATGGCTTTGAGTTTTAAAGAGAACCGGAAAGCATGGTGGAAAAGTGCTTTGGAAGAGACCATTTTTGTCACCGCTTCACACAAGGTCATCCGAGCCAAAACCCTGGGGCAACTCCGGTATGTTCGGGCTATAAAAGAGCGAGAAATCGTTTTTTGCATTGGTCCGGCAGGGACCGGTAAAACGTATTTGGCTATGGCGATGGCCTGTAACGCTTTGCAGAAAAAAGAAGTGAACCGGATTGTGCTGGTAAGACCGGCGGTGGAAGCGGGAGAAAGTTTGGGTTATTTACCGGGGGATTTAAAGGAGAAGATTGAACCCTATTTGCGTCCTCTGTATGATGCCCTTTATGAAATGCTTTCCCCGGAACGATTTCAGAAGTACAGTGAAAAGGGTGTTATCGAAGTTGCACCATTGGCCTATATGAGAGGAAGGACCCTCAACGATTCATTTATCGTGCTTGATGAGGCTCAGAATACCACTCCTGAACAGATGAAGATGTTTTTAACCAGAATGGGTTTTGGTTCGAAGGTGGTGGTGACTGGGGATATTACCCAGGTGGACTTACCCGCCGGGAAGCGGTCCGGCCTTATCGTGGTGCAGGAAATCCTCAAAGACATTTCTGGGATCGAGTTTGTTTACCTGAGCGAGAAGGATGTTGTGCGCCATCATTTAGTTCAGGAAATTATTCTGGCTTATGAAAGATTTGAAAAAAATCGTCAAAAGTAGACTTGCTTTTTTCTCCTTTCGGACCCTTAATTTCCCTCTTTACGGGATTGCTCTGTTTTTCATTTTCTGGTTTTTTTATACCCCCCAGGAGTTTCGCATTCAGGAGGGAGAAGTCGCCAATTTTGATATTGTGGCCAGTAAAACGATAGAAATCGTGGATGCAGAAAAAACTGAGGAATTGAAGAGGCAGGTTCTGTCAAGTCTGGCACCAGAATACCGCGTGGATGAGAGTATCAATGAGAGTCTCAAAAAAGAGGTGAACGAATTTTTCGTAGCCATCGAGGAGTTCCGGAGCGGAACGCTGCTGGTTTCCCCGCAAGCCCAGGATGTTTTCTGCGGAAAATGGAAAATTACGCGGGGTACTTTTGAGCAACTGGTCTACGCTCGCGAAGAAGAATATCAGGAGGTGAAAAATACCTTTTTGGGGCTCCTTGTACGGTATCTTTTCCAGCCGATCCGACAGGAAGGTTTAGGGGAAACCATTTTGGAAATGAACGCAGAGCTGGATGCGATGCATCTTTCCGCTGAGGCAAGCCGGGTGGTAAGTTTTCTTTTGTATCGTTTTTTAAGGCCGAATGCGATCGTCGATTCCGAAGCAACTCAGAAAAAACGTTTGGAAGCTTTGCAATCAGTCAAGCCGGTTTTGCGTACGATTCCCCGGGGGACGGTGATTGTGTCCCGGGGAAGGATGGTCACGGCCAGCGAGGTAAAGACTCTTGAGATTCTGGGACTTTTACGGAGTGAACATTTCTGGGTACGCCTGCTCACACTCGTTCTCCTCATCGGAGGATGTTTGAGTGTGGAGTATTATTACCTGAAACGCTTCGATCCCACTTTTTTGGAGCGTAATGCTTTTTTACTCCTTCGCATTGTCGTGGTTGCGGGTACGTTGACTTTAAATAGTGCTTTGTTTCGTTTTTCAGACCGTTTGGTGATTCTGAGTGCGATTCCTTTGGTTCTTTTTGCACTTCTCGGTCGGAGTTTTACACTGGGTGAGTCGCTGGTTATTTTCCCCCTTTTTGTCTGGGGTATGCGTGCCGATTTTTTCCAGGTTGTGTACCTTTACTTTAATTTGCTGTTGCCCATTTTCATTTTGGGAAAGAGCTTAAAAAGGAAAGACCTGGTACAAGTGGGCTTTGAAGTCGCCCTCGTAAATCTGGTCTTGAACGTATTTTTTAGTCTTCAGAGTGGAGCGACTTCGGTTGACACGATGGGTAACGCGCTGTATGGGTTTGGAGGAGGGATTCTTGGAGCAATCGTTGCGCTGGGGGGTATCTCCTTTTTTGAGAGTACCTTGCGTTTTACCTCAGACATTCATTTGGTGGAATTTTTAAATCCGACGTATCCGCTCTTACAGCGGTTACTCATGGAAGCGCCTGGAACCTATAGCCATAGCTTGATGGTAGCAAACCTTGCCGAAGCTGCTTCAGAGGAGATTGGAGCCAATCCTCTTCTTGTAAGGGTAGGGGCATACTACCATGATATTGGGAAATTGAAAAGACCATATTTTTTTGTTGAAAATCAGCTACCGGGGAATAACGTCCACGATCGCCTTTCTCCTACTTTGAGTGCCCTGGTGATTCAAAAACATGTCAAAGATGGTTTAGACCTTGCTATCCAGTACCGATTGCCATTGGAAGTTCGGGAAATTATTCGCCGCCACCATGGAAAAAGCTTGATTCGGTATTTCTATAATAAGGCTCTGGGGAGGGGAGAAAAAACCGTTGAAGAAGTGGAATTCAGGTATGGCGGTCCGTTGCCACACACCAAAGAAGAAGTCCTGGTTTTTTTAGCTGATAGTATTGAGGCAGCGGTGCGTTGTATTGATAACCCTTCTCCAAAGCGTATTGAGACCATGGTTAATGGGATTATCGATACGTATTTACGCGATGGGCAGCTTAACGAGTCTTCTTTAACCCTGCAAGACCTGCACCGTGTTGCTCAGAAGTTTACCGTGCTTATTAACGGATTGTTTCATACTCGGATTGCGTATCCGGAAATTGAGGAGACCAAAAATGGCCGGAAGAAGGATGTTACGCATCGAATTGATCGATAAAGTGAAAAAAAGAGTCAGAGTGAGTCGACAGACGCTTCAGGATGTGGCGATGCTGGTTTTTCAGAGTGAAAACGTTTCTCCAGAAGGTATCTTGAGTGTTGGTTTTTTGGATAAAGAAGAGATACGAGCGATCAAGAGGCAATTTTTCCATCAGGATGTTGATACCGATGTGGTTGCTTTTCCTTATGGAGAGAAAGAGGGGGATAAAATATGGGGAGAAATTCTTATCTGTGTTCCCGTAGCCTTTGAGCAGGCGCAGGAACAGGGATACAGGGTGGGAGAGGAGATTCTTCTACTTTTTATTCATGGTTTACTGCACCTCCTGGGGTATCAGGATAGTACGGAAGAAGAGAGCAAAGAGATGGCGAAAAGAGCCCAAGAACTCCTCAATCTTACGAGAGAGTGGCAATTGCGGAAAAGTCTGGTCAAAAAGGCATGGGAAGCAAAAGCGTATGCGTATGCTCCATATTCCCATTTTGGGGTGGGTGCTGCACTGCTTGGGGATGGTGGAAAGATTTTTACCGGCTGTAACGTGGAAAATTCCTCGTTTGGGCTCACCATCTGTGCGGAGCGAGTGGCGCTGGTCAAAGCGGTGAGTAGTGGAGCGCAACATTTTCAGAAAATCGCCATTGTTTCTGATGCGTCTACCTTTTGTCTTCCCTGTGGCGCTTGCCGGCAGGTCCTTTTTGAGTTTGCTCCTGCTCTTGAAATTATCAGTGCTACATCATCGCTCGATTTTCAGGTGTTTCACCTCGATGAACTCTTACCGTACGGTTTCCGCCTTCACGGAGGGGGAATGCCATGAGTTTTAAATCAGGCTTTGTGGGTCTCTGGGGTCAACCAAACGTTGGAAAATCCACATTGCTGAACCGGATTTTGGGGCAGAAGGTGGCCATTGTTTCGCCTAAACCCCAGACGACCCGAAAACGGCTCAAGGGGATTCTCCATCGAGGTAATGCGCAGGTTGTTTTTATTGATACCCCGGGGCTTCATGTTCCCCAGGATGAGCTGGGCAAATTTATGCTGGAGGAAGTTAGATCCTCTTTGGTTGGTCTTGATCTTCTCTGTTACCTGATTGACCCCTTTGTGGATACTGGGAAAGACGCCCAGTACCTTTCGCTTCTCGAGGGTTTTCCCAAGCCAGTGTTCCTTCTGGTGAATAAAAAAGATCTGGTTTCTGAAAAGAGGGTCGAGGAACTTATTCAGAGCTTTGAGGGGAGCTTTCCTTTCCGGGAAAAAACGTCTGTTTCGTCTTTAACCGGCGAAGGGATTCCTGAATTCATTGAAAAGATCATTCCATATCTTCCCGAAGGACCTGCATACTACGATTATGACATGATCTCGGATAGTTTTGAGCGTGATGTTGTAGCCGAAGTTATTCGAGAAAAGGTTTTTTGGTCCACCTTTGAAGAGGTGCCCTATGGGGTGGAAGTTCGGATGGAAGAGTTTAAGGAGAAAAAAGCGGTGCTCTATATCCGGGCTACCATATACGTGGAAAAAGAATCCCACAAAGGCATTATCATTGGGGAAGGTGGAAAAATGCTCAAAAAGATTGGACAGAGTGCTCGGGAAGAAATTGAAACCCAGTGGGGGCGAAAGGTTTTTCTCGACCTCTGGGTGAAGGTGGAAAAAAACTGGAGGAAGCGGGAAAACATCCTACGGAGGTGGGGATACCGAATCCAGTGAGTGCGACCAGCCGTTACGCTCGGGATGAAGGAATTATTGTCAAACGAATCGAATTTGGAGAAATGGATTTCATCCTCACCCTTTTTACTCGACGACGAGGGAAGTTTCAGGCTATCGCTAAAGGGGCTCGTAAACTCGGGAATCGCTTTGGCGCAGCTCTCGACCTTTTTAATTTTTGTGAGTTTTTCTTCTATACTGCTTCGGGAATGACCAATCTTGTGCAGGCCAAGATCCAGCATTCTTTTCGAAACCTGTTCGGGGAAAGAGGAACGTGGATTAGTGGTGAATATTTGCTCTATATCCTTGATAAGGTGTTTGAGTTTGAAAAACCGGAAGAGCCCGTTCTTGAAGAGCTCTTGGATTTGTGGCAAGCGATGTTGCGGTTACAAGGAACAGACACCAGGTGCTATCTTTTAACCTTGCGCTTTCGGGTAATGCTTTTGCGTTTCTCTGGTATTGTGCCTCGGCTTACAGTATGTGCACGTTGTGGAAAAAGTTTTGGTCGGGAAGAGAGTTTTTTGGTTCTCTCTGAGGGTGGAAGGATTTGCCGTTTTTGTAACCAAGAAAAGGACGATACCCTTTTCCTTTCTCCACTCTCGGGGAAAGTTCTCGAATATCTCTTTCGCTCTTCTCTTGATGAAACCCTGAAGCTTCATCTTACCATGGAACAATTCCAGGATGTTGATGCACTGCTGTCGTTGTACCTCTCGCACCATCTGGAAAAAAAAGTTCTCCCTCTATGGCATTTTTTGAGGTGGGTGACGTAAAACCCTTGACCTGTATTGATACAATTTTTTTGATTGGCATTGACTCTGAAAAGAAAGGGGGCAAAAAAAATGGGAAAAGGAGATCGACGGACCAAACGGGGCAAAATATTCGCTGGTAGCTATGGAAAATATCGTCCGAAAGAAAACAAAAAGAGTAAATAAATTTTTTGGCGGGTGTATGGGTAGCCAAGGCATGCACCCGCTTGCAATGAAAGGATGGAGAACACGATTTCTTTGATTCCGGTGAGTTGACAGGAGCTTTTCGGGTTGATATAGTGTATCTTCGATGTGTTTTCTGGGGGTAGACGCGTGTTTTTTCAGGACATTATTGCAACCTTAAGTGATTACTGGAAACGGCAGGGTTGTGTGCTCGTGCAACCGTATGATATCGAAGTTGGGGCGGGGACTATGAATCCAGCGACATTTCTGCGAGTTCTGGGTCCCGAGCCATGGCGAGTGGCATACTGTGAACCATCGCGTCGTCCTACTGATGGGCGATATGGTGAAAACCCTAACCGGCTCTATGAGCATTATCAATTCCAGGTGATTATCAAGCCCTCTCCTTCTGACATTCAGGAACTCTATTTGCGAAGCCTTTTTGACCTGGGGATTGATCCCAAAGAACATGATATCCGCTTCGTTGAGGACAATTGGGAATCACCCACTTTGGGAGCCTGGGGATTAGGGTGGGAAGTGTGGCTGGATGGAATGGAGATTACTCAGTTTACATACTTTCAACAAGTTGGGGGCGTTTCGCTATCGGAAATTCCTTTGGAAATAACATACGGTGTGGAAAGAATAGCAATGTATCTGCAGGGTGTAGATAACGTATATGATGTAATGGGGAACAAAGATGTTAGATACGGCGAACTTTTCAAAGAAAACGAAAGACAGTTTTCTATCTACAACTTTGAAGAAGCCAACACGGATGCACTCTTTACACTTTACGATATATACAGAAAAGAGTTTGAGAGATTAATGGAAAGAGGTTTGCTTTTCCCTGCGTATGAACAGTTGCTTAAGTGTTCGCATACATTCAACTTGCTTGATGCACGAAATGCAATAAGTGTCGCACAGAGGCAAACGTTTATAAGAGACATAAGAGCCATGGCAAGTAAATGTGCAAAGGTATTTGTTGAAGCGGAGGGTGGTAAAAATGAGTGAATTCCTTTTTGAAATAGGAGTTGAAGAGCTTCCAACAACGGAAGTGCCCGGGATAATTCAACAGCTTTCAGAG
>JBDIWM010000042.1 GCA_039638595.1 Atribacterota bacterium | reverse complement strand
CTAAGGGATCGATACGCAACTTTACCATCTCCTTAGAGAATAGACCTATCCGTAAAAGACCCACCTTTCACCAAGTCTCAGTTGAAGAAGGGTGAGCAGGAGTATAATCATAAAAAGAGAGAGAGCAATGCTGGAAGCGTAACCCATGGAGAAGAATCGAAACCCATGTTCATACAAATAAAGCACTATTGTCCTGGAAGAATCCCCAGGTCCACCCAGCGTCATGATAAACGGATAATCAAAGACTTGGAAGGCACCAATGAGCGCCCACACAATCGCAAAGAAGAGGGTCGGCGAAAGCATGGGGATAGTAATGTACCTAAAGCTATGCCAGCGACTTGCCCCATCAATTAA
This sequence comes from Atribacterota bacterium, assembly GCA_039638595.1. Classification (NCBI taxonomy): domain Bacteria; kingdom Pseudomonadati; phylum Atribacterota; class Atribacteria; order Atribacterales; family Candidatus Caldatribacteriaceae; genus Candidatus Profundicultor; species Candidatus Profundicultor thermophilus. The sequence goes on along the minus strand of JBDIWM010000042.1, from coordinate 16,786 downwards.
AGCGGCCTCGTAGAGGTGGCGGGGTATATTCTGCAGACCGGCTGAGAAAAGAACCACGTTGAATCCCAAGATTTTCCAGACATCCACCAGAACAATTGATAACAGAGAGTATCGGCTGGAAGTCAACCAGGGAATTTTCTTAAAACCTAGCTTCAATAGGTAGTAGTTCACAACGCCGAAATCGGTATCCAGAAGAAAAAACCAGACAACGGAAACCGCTGCAGCAGAAAGCATCACAGGCAAAAAAACAGCTGAGCGGTAGAATCCTCTGAGAACATTGTTCATCTTGGCATTGATGGCAACAGCTATGAGTAAGGCACTCACAACGTTGAAACCCACGGCAAAAATTACAAATCGAAAAGTATTGGAGTAACAAGTAAGCAGTCTACCGTCTTTTAAGAGATGAAGGTAATTGCTGAGGCCAATAAATCGAGGGGAACCCAGTATGTCCCATTTGTAGAGCGAGATGAAAATACTTGCAAACATTGGACCAATGACAAAGGTGGCGAATCCAGCAAGGGTGGGAAAAAGAAACAGATATGCAATCCGAGCCTCTTTTTTTCTCAGCAAACTCATTGTCTTTTTCAACATATATCACCCTTTCAACTCGTTCTCCCCCGGGCCGTACAGGGGTAAAAGGCACTGTTCCCCTGTACGGCCCTATCCCCAAAAGCTGACTTCCTACTGCATGATCGCCTCAAGTTCCTTTTGACAGAGATCCATTGCTTCTTTAGGACTTTTCTCATTAGCGAGAGCCTCACCAAGATACCGCAAGAAAATGTTCTCAACCTGGTTATACTGAGGCGGAGAAGGAACGGCTCGGGCATTGTCCAAGGAGTCATAGTAAAGTTCAGCATGCTTAGGAGGCAACTCATACATGGCATCACTATAGGCGATCGATCGACGAGCTGGAACACACCAGCCGAGTTTTGTCCAGTAGACCATTGATTCTTTTGAAGTGGTGAACTTCACAAACTCCCAGGCAGCATCAGGGTTCTTGGTAGCCTGTATAATAGCCACACCACCGACGCCAAACTCGGTTACTTGATCTCTCCACTTCGGCCAGAGCTGAATATCAAAATCGTACATCCCTGCATTGACAAATTGCAGAACAGGCCACCTTCCACCACCCATCATAGCAATCTGCCCGCTGGAAAAGTGGGCATAGAGGGGGTCTAGAGTTGCAGGAGCAGGAGGAGCAACCTTATACTCCCAGATCAAATCACGCATGAACTGTACTGCATCCACACAGTTGGGGTCGTTCACAAGAGGCTTCTTCCAGTCTGGCGTTAAAAATGTGGCTCCGGCATTGAAAATCCAGGGCATCGCACCAGCGAAGTACTGAAGAGGTATCTCAAAGCCGTACTGATCGACCGTGCCATCCCCATCAAAATCCTGAGTAAGCTTTTTCGCAATTTCTAAGAAATCGTCTTTTGTCCAGTCCTTGGAAGGAAAATCAACACCATTCTTTTCGAAAATCTTTGTGTTGTAGAAAATAACCATGTTATTCCACTCAATTGGGAGCATGTAAGTCTTTCCCTCATATTGAAACGCCTGAATCAGTGCTGGATGAACATCGTCAAAAAACTCTTTAAGCTCTTTCTCGTCCCTCGCAATATACTCATCTATAGGCATCATGAGCCCCTTCGTTGCACAAAGCTGCACGCCTTCAATGGCAATTCTTGCAAGATCTGGTGGTGAACCACCCGCAATCATAGTGGCAACTTTATCGAAGTACTCAGCCCAGCCCGTTGCGGGAACTGCCTGAACATCCACCACAATATCCGGGTGCTTTTCGTGGAACATATCGGCTAAATCCTTCCAAATCTTGATATCTGCTGCTGAGCCCAAGTAAACGAACCGCAACCTAACCGTATCCGCGCCAGACGCTACGGAGCTCAGCACGAAAATAACAGCCACAACTACGAACACCATCGTCATCGCATGCGATTTGCTCATTTCCCTTCCTCCTCTTCAAACTCTTGAAGTCTACAGACCGAAAAGCTCATACCCCAGCAAAAGGATCAACGAAGAACTATGAGCCCTGTCTTTTTACCTTTTAGAGCATGAATAATTCACCCCCCATCTCTTTCCAAGTCCCTTTGAGAATGCATATCGTTCCTTCAAGGAAGCCACTCATAGAGATTCCCTTAACACCAGCTTGGTCTCAATATACACATCGGTGAGCTTTTTCCCAGTTTCGATACTCTCAATGAGGCAGGCAACAGACTTCTTGCCTACCTCCGCCACCGGGTAGGGAACGGTACTCAACAGGGGACTCACGTACTGCAAAGTATCGATGTCATCAACTCCCATAAGTCCCACATCCTCCGGGACCTTAAGACCAAGACCCTTCAAGATAGACAGAACCTCAAGAGCATAAATATCACTCGAGCAGAAAACAGCCACCCGTTCCCGAGCTTTTAAAATCAGGTCCCGAATGAGGGGTCCAAAATTTCTTTCCCTAACAACGATCGGCTCGTTCAAGCCAAGTTCCTTAACGGCATCAAGATATCCACGCAAACGCTCCTCCGGGGCGTAAACATTCATGGTTCCTTGGTATCTCAAGGGGGGGCAGAGAAAAATAACCTTCTGATATCCTCTCTCAATAATAACCCGCGTTGCTTCTCTTGCCGCCTCATAATCACGTGTCCCCACAAAAGGTATGGTTTTTGAAACTCGGTTACAGATGGTAACAACGGGAATATTCAAGCCCTCAAAGAGATGCTGTAGATACCCCTCAACCTCCTCCTTTCTTCCCACAGGAGCAAGAATAATCCCATCGACCCGCCAGCTTGCCAAACGCTCAAGACACCGCATCTCTTCAGCATGGTCCTTGTTCGTCAAGGCAAGAATCAGCAAATATCCCCGCTTTCTTGCCTCCTCTTCCGCAGCATTCACTATCTGGGCAAAGAAGCGATTGTGAAGGTCGAAGACCACCATACCCAAAGTCATAGTTCTCCCCTTTACGAGACTCCGAGCTACAAGGTTTGGCTTATAGCCCACCTCCTGAGCGACCTTAAGAATCCTTGCTCTTGTTTCAGGATTAACACCCTTCCGGTTATGGAGTGCCCGGTCGATTGTGCCCCGAGAAACACCACAGAGTTCCGCAAGAACTCTAGTCGTGATCTTCCTTTGCGTCACTTCCTCCCAACCTCTCCTCAGCCAGATTTACCACAATCCCACTGAAGTCCCCACCAAGGACCTCGATGTCCCACTCAATGCCTCCGCTTTCTACTCTGCGTTGCCGATAAATACCCCAGGCCTTTCCAGTGCTCCAAAAAACGGAGAAATTATCCTGGTGAATCACTGGGTGAAAGCTCATAGTCCCCTGAACCATGTCATACTGAAAGCCACTTAAAGAAAGAAGCAGTGCCCAGCTCGACATTGCCCGCACATAGTGATGACCACATTCAACTTCATTCCAGGGATTCCGGCGATAGCCATCGTGTCGTTCTCTAACGGCCTTCACAAGTCTAAGACCCTCGTAAACAAATCCCTCCCAGATAAGTTGGGCAGCCACTTGGTATTCAGCGCCAGTCCATACCTCGTCGCAGTACACGAGAGGAAACTTTGGTCGTTTCCCCCGAGGCCAGGAACAGACGAGAAGCCCACTCTCATCCTCAAGGGCAAAAGCCCGATGAACATTATGATGCAAGCCAAGAGAAGACCGAAAATTGTGCCGGAAGATAGCGCTGATTGCCCTTCTGGCTTTCTCTTTAGGGAGAACATACCCTAACCCTGCCACATGGGCAAGAAATTGACCAAAGAGCTGGTCCGAGAGGCAACCTTCGCCAAACTGGTAACGGTAGTGGTCAACATTTTCCAGTTTCTGGACATAGTATTCTCCATTCCAGAGCAATTCGTCTATCTTCTGAGACCCCTGGGAAAAAGTTTCCTCATACCTTCTGGCCCTTTCCTCGTCACCCATAAAGCGCGCCATTTTAGTTCCTGCTAAAATGGCGGCGAGAAAGAGTATACCTGTCAGAGGGTTAGGGCCATAGAGTTCAACGTCGTGAGTAACGTGCTGTGGCCCATCGGGAATCCCATCCCCATCGGTATCCCAGTATCGTATGGCAAAATCAAGAGCCTGAGCGGCTTTCTCCCACACTTCTTTTAAGAATTCGTTATCCCCAGTCAACTTCCAGTCTCGATACAACCGGACAATGGTGCCAAGTTGTCCATCAGCAGCCGGTGGGAGTTTTCCCCACAACTCCTCGGGGTTCCAGTCCTTGTCCACACCAAAGGCCTTGATGGTCCTAAAGTTCATCCTTCCTTCTTCGTCTGTTTCGCGGAGGAACTCGACCCTCCGCATGGATTGTTCAAGCTGCGGGAAGAGAAAAGCCACAGTTTGAGCATAGTTCCAGACGTGGGTGCAGCTCCCAGGACAGCACCCTTTTGTATCAAAACATCCTTCATATCCTAGGAAAGTGCCATCTTCTATTCGAAAACAAGTTGTGCTCCGAAGGGCAACAATTCCATTAACCAAGGCTTCAATAACGTAAGAAGGCAGTGTACTGCCATAAAGGGCTCTGGTGAAATCCCTCGACTTCTGCTCAAGCCATTTCTTCTTCTCCACAACATACTCTGCAACCTCCCAGGCATCCGAAAAAAGGGTGGCATAATAGTTCCGCACAACGTCCACATCTTCAGCTTTGGTGCCATCTGTTGTATCCCAGCAAGCGACTCTATTGGGAAAATGCCAGGTAAGAAGAAACTCAAAATCCCTTTCCTCTCCAGCCTCGAGAACGCTGTGTGCTACCAGTGAACCCACTTTGACATCGGGTTTTGAGAGAGGAAACTCGTTACCCAGTAACTCAATTTCCCCCGTCTCTTCAAGCTTCCCATCTTCACAAAAATCGTCCCAGAATTCGTGAATCCCATCAAACCATCCCCCTTCATACCAGGTGGTTTTTATGGATATAGATTCCCCAGTAGTCACAAGCGTCATGGTTCCAAACTTAAGGTGATTGGAGGGAAGCGTTGAGGAGTAGAAAAGTCCCCGAAAGGCCTTTCCCTCTCGGTACTCATTTTTCCTCTCTCCTGCAAAACAGGGTCGGTTAAAATCTCCGTAACCCTCAAAGCCCACAGCGTTCAAGAGCAAAGCCACAACACTTACCCTGAGTCTCTCACCCGAGAGGTTTTTCACCCTGTATCGGAAAAGTACACAAGGAATCCCAGAGTTGTCTGGATCAAGAGGAATGAAAGGGTTGAAGGCCTCAAGAACTATACCAACAGGCGATGTCTTGTCCTCAAAACTCACCTGTACAAAGGGATACGCTACCTTCATCCAGGATTCTGCGAAACGGGGCAAACCTGCAAGTTCCCCAGAACTAAAACCGTGAGACTTGCTGAAAGGAGGCTGAATCCTGGACTCGAGAATCCTTACAAAGGGTTCTCCATTCTCTGGCTTCACCCAAAGAGCGAAGAAAGTGTATGGGAGGGAAACCCCTTTCCCAGGTCTGTTGAAAATTTCCCAGTCTCTAAACTCTCCACGAGCTCCAAGCGATACATTCCCGGTGCCAATGCCTCCAAGAGGAAAGGCTACTTCAGAGCATTTTCCTGAGAAGACCCTCGTAATCCCCGCATTGTAGAGTCCTGCCAAAAAGCAACATTCCATCTCTTGCCCTCCCCTTATTATGTGCACGTGAACGAAAACTTGTAAATATTATAACTTTCTTTTAAGCTAGTGTCAATTCCCTGCGCAATTCTACATCGTGGGAACACTACATAACGTAAGTCCAGCGCTCTTCAAGTACTCCAAGCTTCTCTCCCGACGACGGAAAGTGCCTCGGGCAATACCATACCATTAGAGGTAGTGGTTACCGAGTGCTTTTTGGCAAACTCAAAGACCGGAATACAGCTTAATCTTTTTGGAGCCCATTTCTTCAGAACAAGGGAGGAAAGGCATTAAGAGGTTAGGGGCATTCCTGAGAAAAGAGGAGAGACTTTTCTCCTTTATTTCTCCTTCGCAGAGGCACAGGGTATTTCTTCCGATTTTGGTGTATTTTGTCTTGTAGGACATAGATCTCTTGCCCTTTTTACCCACCTCGATTGTTTCTTTTCCAAAGCGATACTCAACCTCTGTTTACCCCTCGATACTCCTTGATCGCTTCTACGAGAGCTATGATATTCTCAGTAGGAACCTCGTTCATAATCTCCTGAGAAGGAGCTATGATATATTTCTTGTATCTTCCAAGCGTTTCGATACACCTGTAGACTGCTTCCCTTACTTCCCGAGGAGTTCCAAAGGGAAGAAGCTGCTGCGTGTCTATACCCCCGTGAAAGACCAGTCGATTCCAAAACTTTTGAGACAGTTCTTCAAGCGACATGGCATGAGGCTGAACGGGATGGAGTACCTGAAGGCCAATATCCAACATATCCTCTATGACCAGCCTTACATCGCCACAGGAATGGTGCATCACTACAACACCATTCTCCCGATAAACTCGCCATATTTTCTCTAAGCGGGGTTTGAAGAGTCTTTTCCAAAGGGTGGGATTCATTTGTAACCCAAGCTGACAACCATAATCATCCCCAGTCCGCACTGCATCCACTCCAAGTTGAACGAAACGATAAGCCAGCCGGACATTGTACTCCGTTATTGTATCGAGTAATTTCTCCACAAAAGGGAGATCTGTGACAAGCTTTTCCATAAAGGTCTCGTAACCTACCAGGGTCCAGGCCCTTTCAAAAAGAAGAATGTGCTGAAGACCAACAACGTTCTTTGTGGACTCACCGGAGAGTAGTGGCGCCTTTTGGTGCACGGCACAGCAATGCGACCTCCACTTTACCCCTTTACTGCTCCCTGAGTGAGTCCCCCAACAAGCTGCTGCTGTAAAAAGAGGAAAAGAACGAACACCGGGATGCAGATGAGTACCGAAGCGGCCATGAGGTTTCCCCAGTTGGTTTCGTACTGGCCCACAAAGTCAAAGATGCCCACTGGAAGGGTTCGTTTGCTCTCGCTGGTGATGAAGGTGAGGGCGAACATGAATTCCTGCCAGGTGATAAAAAAGAGGTATGCCGCCGTCGCCCCCACCCCCGGACGTACTAAGGGAACCACCACTCTCATAAAGGCCTGGAAACGGCTACACCCATCGATCATGGCGGCTTCTTCCAGTTCCTGGGGAATACTCAGGAAAAAACCCCGCAGAAACCATACTCCTACAGGCACGGAAAAGGTGAGGTACCCGATAATGAGCGAAGCGTAGGAATCGATAAGCTTGGTGGCACTCATAATTCGGTATAACGACACAATGATGGCCGCCAGAGGAAAAAGTTGACTCAGGAGGATAAGGACCAAAAAGAAGTTTCGCCCTGGAAAAAAAAGACGAGCATACCCATATGAAGAAAAGATAGCCACTGCAAGGACGATCACCGTTGCTCCCGAAGCGACGAGCAAGCTATTCAAAAAATACCGGGCGAACATTGACCCTTTTTCAAAGACATGGACGTAGTTATTCAGATTGGGACGCTTGGGGACGAGGTATGGGGGTGAAGTGAACTGTTCATCAGGACCTTTCAGGGACATGGAAAGCATCACCGCAAAGGGAAAGAGGACAAAGAAGAGTAAAAGCACTAAAAGACCGTAGGTAACCAAATAGTAAAAAAAGACCTTTTTTTTCATAACCCTTCACCCCTCCGGAAACTCGTACGGATATAGAGAAGACTAAAAATGAGCAGGAACAAAAAGTCGAGCACCGCAAACTGGGAAGCCAACCCAAAACGGAATCGTTTAAAAGCGAGGTCATACACATAGGTGGGGAAGATATGACTCCGTTCTCCCGGTCCACCACCAGTCATGACGTACACGAGTTCAAAGTAATTGAACGTCCAAATAAAGGTTAAAAGAAGAGTGGTGGTGATGATGGATCGCATGGAAGGCAAGGTCACGTTGCGGAACTTCATCCACGCCCCGGCACCGTCAATGTCTGCCGCTTCGTACAGCTCTTGAGGGACAATCTGCAACCCGGCGAGGTACATCAGGGTGGAGAAGGGAAACCCTTTCCAGATGGCGGCAAAAATGACCGCGTAAAGCGCTGTTCTGGGATGGCTCAGCCAGGTGAACGGTTGCGCAATGATACCCAATACCCGGAGATAGTGGTTGAGTAGACCAAGCTGGGGATCGTAAATGAGTCGCCACACCATTCCAGCAATCACCCCTGGCATCACCCAGGGGAGGATGACCAGTCCACGCACCAGGCTCCGTCCCGGGAAAGAACGATTAAGAAGGAGTGCCGAAGAGAACCCCAAGAGAAACTGAAACACCACTACGATAACCGTCCATACTAAAGAGTTACGAAAAACCAGAGGGAGCATCCGGTTGGCGAAAAAGCGTTGATACCCGGCCCACCCTAAATAACGGGTGGTGGTGAGCGACATATCGTATAGACTATACCGGAAAGTGAGAAAAAGAGGATAGAAAACCAGAACGAAAAGGAGTACCACCGAAGGAAGAATAAAACCGTATCCCGATACCCAATCGCGTTTTTCCCGTCTCACGAATTTAAGGGGAGGGTTTTGCCCTCCCCCTCCTCCTTTCTAAAGGGTTGAATAGTACTCCTCAAGAAGAGCATTAATTTCCTTGGTGGCGTCACGCATCGCTTCTTCAACCGTCTTTTCGTCGAGGAGAATGGCTGTGGTGGCATTCCTCTGGATTTCGGCCAGGTCAGGGTACTTGGGGAAGATGGGACGATACAAAGCGGTAGTGAGCTGTTTAAAGATGACGTCCGAGAATTTCCGTTTATTCTGCAAGAACGATTTTGCCGCTTCGATATTGGCCGGAGTCAGCGAAGAAACCCGTTCGTTGATTTCACGGCTGGTCCAGAACTCGATGAATTTCCAGGCAGCATCTTTATTGGGAGCATTCTTATAGATGACCATGTTCCATCCACCAAAAGTTCCAATGGACTCTCCATCGGCAGGTTTCGGGAAGTTGGTACATGCCCAATCCATTTCTGGAGCCCGGGCATTTATGGTATCCTGACCCCACTCACCATACCAGAACATCCCGATTTTGCCGGCGGTAAAGAGCTGGAAGGAGTCTTCCTCGGTCCGTGCTACTTCACCAGCAGGATTAATCCGCTGAAGTTTTTTGAAGAATTCCATCGCCCCAATAGCTGCAGGCTGGTCAAGCGTACACCGAGTAAAGTCTTCGTTGAGAACCGAACCCCGATTGGAGAAAATCAGCGCATCGGTAATGCATTGAATAGCGTCGCCTTTCCCCACCCACAGGGCCGTTCCCCATTGTTCACTGGTGGTCATCTTCTGCCCCATCTCGTAGAATTCGTCCCAGGTTACCGGTGGTTTTTCCGGGTCAAGCCCTGCTTTGCGGAACAAGTCTTTGTTGTAGTAGTTCAGCGCCCACACCCCAACGTCAAAGGGAACACCGTACAGTTTTCCCTGGAATACCGCTGAATCCCATGCCCCGGAGAAGTAGTTCTCTTTTTTCACCGTTTGTGACTGGGCCACGTACTCATCAAGGGGAATGATGAAATCGGCTGCTGCAAATTCCGGATTCCATATCTGATCCACGACCGATATCTCGGGTGGGTTCCCGGCAGCCGCCGCCACAAGCAGCTTATCCCGATACTCGTTATAGGGAAAAACGGCAAACTTGACCTCGATATCAGGGTAGAGTTCCTGGAACTGTTTCAAAGCTTCTTCCTGAGCCCGAATGAGCTCGACTTCTGCCTGCTTCATCAACCACACGTTGAGTGTCACTTTTTGCGTTACCCCAATAGCTGGTAACGCCATCACGATTCCCACCACCATCAACCAAACCATGAAACGACGCATTGCCTATCCAACCTCCCTTTCTAAGTAGATTCACGTTCCACTAATCGCCGGTTACCACCCATTTCCTTTTCCCTCTCACCCCCTTTGACCTTGATTCCATTTTTCAACCATTGCACTCACCACCCGCACCCGCTCGATATCGCCAGGCGGTGATATTTCGTCTGAAATGCCCAGGATGAGACGAGGAGCAAAGAGTTGCAGTACTCGTTCGGTACACTCGATGAGGTCCTCTACTGGGTAATCGGGCAAGAAGTACAACATGGGAATACCATCGATGAGAACAAGGTCATCACCCATTGCCTCCCTCAACTCTTCCAGACTGACGTCTCCCTGGGGGATAGGGGTTAAGCCCTCGATACCGTCAAAATTCCCATATTTGAGATAGGGCAAGAGTGGCTTCACTGCCCCATCGATGTGAATGTGACAGAATTTCCCTGCCCGATGGATCTGGGCTACCCTCTTTTCATAGTACGGAAGGAGATATTCTTCATAGATACGCGGTGAATCGAAGCGTCCATCGACATTTTCCCCAAAGTTTAAGATTTGAACTGGACAACTGGTGAGAACCTCATAGAGGGCATCCTCAGCTTCTTCGGCCACCCTAAGATATGTTCGCAATCGTTCCGGATAATCGTAGATAAAGGCCACAGTGGCATCGATTCCTGCATACTGCAGGAAGAGACGTTGAAAAGGAGAGCGTTCCCAGTAGAACTGAATTTCACCCAAATCGCCAAGAGCTTGTCGAGCCCTGGCGTAAAATTCCTGGTCAAAGCGGTAACGGGTATGAGTGACGATGTACTCCAAAATATCGAGATCCTCGATCTTCTTCACGGGGTGTTCCAGGTAGTGCCACGAATAGCCCCATTCACCCAAGCCTTTTTTTCCATACAGTTCCCCCTTAGGGGAACGAAAAAAAACATGGATGGCGTCTCCTTCCCGAACCTCCTCGACCGCTGCCCCACCGGTGTATTCAAAATGGATGTAGGTTTTGGGAGAGGAAATGTCGCCACCCTCCCCATAGTAGTAACGAACCGAAGCATGGAGATTTCGATAAAGGTCGAGTAAGGAAATATGCACATAATCCGGCGGGAGCGTTCCTCGACCACGATTAACGTTATACCAGTGTTCTAAACGAGGCTGCCACACCACATAACGGTTTTCACGCTGAAAAGTACGAAGTACCTCTTCTCGAAAAGAGAATGTATCCATATTCTCCTCCTTTTTCGGAAACCCTATTCAATGAGCTTTTCCACCTGATGGTCCAAAACCGACTTGGCTACAGCCAGTACCACTTCGTCTTTGCTGAGCTGACTCGCTACAATCGGCGTGACCTGAGCCGCCAGCGCAAAAATGCTCTCTCGTGCCGAGGTTATGGCCGCCTCAACGTATTCAGGAAAACCTCGACCCAGTTCCCCCCCAATGACCACCGCTTGAGGATTGAGGAGGTTAATAACATTCGCCACCCCTTTCCCTAAAAAGAGACCGGCCTCGCGCAACGTTTCAAGCACCAGGGGATTGCCCTGTTCATACTCTTTCCGCAACTGTACAAAATCCACCTCCCTTTTCATCTTCTCTCCCATCCGGCGCAAAATCGCAGAGGTGGATGTGTACTGTTCCAAACACCCCTGGTTCCCACAGTAACAGGGAATCCCCCCCACATCGACCACGGTATGGCCTATTTCTCCGGCAGTGCGATGCACCCCCCGCACGATTCGTCCCCGGTACACGATACCCCCACCGGTGCCCCAATCAGCGTAGAAATAGAAAAAGGAGTGAAACTTCTTTCCCCATCCAAAAAGGATTTCCGCCATTGCCGAAGCGCGAGCAATGTTATCGATGCTCACCGGATAGGGCAATAGGGACGAAAAAAGGGTAACCACATCGCTACTCTCCCAGCCTCCGAAAGGAGAGTTTCCCACCGTTTGGCCTGCTTTGAACTGAAAACCCGGTGTGGCAATTCCCAATCCAATCACCTGTTCTGGCATGATGGCGTTTTGCTGGCACATCACCTCGATTTGCTGGACCACCGATTCAGCGACCCGCTGCGGACCACAAGCCGCCGATATAGGGAGAGTGCGTTTTTCTACCGGGGTTCCCCGAAAATCAACCAGGACCAGGGTGGTTTCTCGAGCGACATCGACCCCGAAAGCGAAACGGTAGAGGGGGTTAAATTCGAGTAACCTCGGCTTCCTCCCCCCCCGCGAGTCCCCTTTTCCCTGTTCTAAGAACACTCCCTCCTTAATGAGACCGTCGACGATGCGAGACACCGAAGGTAATGACAAACCAACGCGTCGGGCCAGGTCAGTCCGAGAAAGAGGAGCCTGCTGGCGCATGGCCTCAAGGATATTTTTCCGATTGATTTTCCGAATAGTTTCAGGATTTCCCTTCATTACTTTCTTACGTTTCGTAAGTTTTTCTTATTCATAGCAAAAGCTTCTTTCCCCTGTCAAGGGGTTCTGAATTAATTTATTCATTTATTTATCTAAGCTAAAAAGGAGCCCTCATTTTTTCTTACAGGTCACATATCGAGTGTTTTTTCCCGTGTAACAAAAGGTAATTTGAGTCTTACTCACCAAGCTCTAAGAGGACAGCGCTTCAAAAATCACGGGAAAACGTCTCCGCTGAAATCGCCATCTTCCCAAGGAGAAATACTCCAGCGGACCTCACCATAAAAATCCTCTCTGAAACTTCGAAAGGACTCAAAAACCTTTTCATAAGGAGTCCCGCATCCGCAACGCGAGCACCATTCTGGGCACTCGGCATCCCAGGATGAAAACCTCCAGGACGCTTTCGTGAAGGTTTCGGGAAATCGCCGACACCACTTCAGAAATGCACACAAACGGACCAGGAAGAGAAACCACGTTAACGGACCTATCATCTTATGAAGAAAAATTGACGATGAATCCAGTCACGGCTTTTGAAATTCTCTCCTGTTCGTTCAACTCCTATCCAGGAAGACCAAATGCCATTCAAAACGACTTCCGATTCTCAAATCAGATCATCAAAAAACTTCAAATACCCATCTGGCCAACACAGTCCGTTACTTTTACGGAACAGTGATCCCAAAATCCATTTTGGCCCATTTTCCAGCCAATGTCTTTTCAATCTGGCTCCATACCTCTTTTGGGTTTTCCTGTGAAAACCTCGGCAACCCATTTTGGGTCAATAAATGCAAAACACTATTTGTTAAAATTGCTAAATTAAGTTAAATTTGCACAAAATACTTGACAAGTTCCAAAAATATTTATAAAATTGAATAAATTTGTAAACCAAGTTGTGCGAGGTCTGTATGTCGGTAACCATGGCTGATATTGCAAAAACATGCAAGGTATCTCTCTCCACCGTTTCTCGAGCCTTAAAAAACGATCCTCGGCTGAGCGAAGAGACCCGCAAAAGGGTCCAAGAAGTGGCGGATCAATTACACTATGTCCCCCGACAACAGCATCAAGCTCCCGGTCGGGGACGCAGCTACACCATTGCCCTGATTGTGACCGACATTTCCAACCCGTTTTTCCCTGAAATCGTGCACGGCATTGAAGACCAGGCCTTTAGCTACGACTGTAGCATAACCCTTTGGAATACAAGAGAAGATTTACACAGAGAGAAGCAATACCTCTACACCCTCAAAAAGAGTAAGGTTGCTGGAGTGATTATGGCGGCGTCACGTCTTTCCGAAGAACAAATCCTCAACTTAGTGCGTACTCCGACTCCATGTGTGCTCATCAATCGAAATATCGAGGATGTCCCAGGGGTCTGTGGTGATTATGAGCTGGGCGCATACCAGGCCACGAAGTACCTCATGAATCTTGGCCACTCCCGCATTGCGCTGATCAATGGTCCGGCCAGCGCCCAAACCAGCGTTTGGCGTGAAAGAGGTTTTAAACGAGCGCTGGAAGAAAGAGGCCTACCGCTTGAGCCAGCCTTTTTGAGCTATAATCCACCGGTCATTGAAGGGGGATACGCTGCCACCCTTCGACTCCTCTCTTTACCAGAGCCACCCACCGCTCTATTTGCATACAACGACTTAGTAGCCTTAGGAGCAATGAAAGCAGTACGAGAAAAGGGTCTGAAAATTCCTGAACACATCTCGATCATTGGATATGACGACATCTTTATCTCGGCGTACCTTGACCCCCCACTAACCACCGTGGCTCAGCCCAAATACATGATGGGCAAACTGGCTATGGATATGCTCTGGCAGCTCATCAATGGAAGAAAACTGTACAACCACTTCGTGCGCTTAAAACCGGAGTTAGTGGTTCGTTCTTCGTGTGGAGTTTTGGTGTGATTTCCAACTCAGGAAGGGCGAGGAATCAACCATGAATGGTCGACAGAGGGTTTTGACCTCCCTATCGCATCAAGAACCGGACCGAGTTCCCCTCGATATCGGAGGAAGCATTGTCACAGGAATAGATAAAAATGTATACAACGCGTGGAAATCCTATCTGGGCTTGAACGGGTCTACCCAGATTGTAGACCACATCCAGGGATTAGCCTTTATGGAAGGCGCGATGAAGGGCAAACTACACATCGATGTGGATGGTTTTTTTCCCAATTCACATCGCAAGCATCCACCATTAACACTCCAAAATGGCGTTTTGACCTTTCGTGATGAATGGGGAATCGTATGGCGTAAACCTTCTTCCAGTTTGTACTTCGATGTAGCGCAAAGCCCTCTGCAGCACGCTCAGTCCGTGCACGATATCGAGTCGCACCACTGGCCAAAACCAAGTAAAGCAGCATTGAATGATTGGGAAACCGAAGCGGAGCATCGAGATTCAAGAAGGTTAACCATCATAGAGAGCTTTGGTTCGGGAATCTTTGAAATGGCCACCCGCCTGCGAGGATACGAGCAGTTTTTAACAGACCTCTTCCTGAATCCCACCCTTGCCGAGGCGATTCTTGACCACATCCTGCAGGTGAAAATGGAGTACATCGACCTTCTCGCGCAACACCATATTCCATGCGATGTGTTGCGCGAGGGAGACGACCTGGCCACCCAACAGAGCTTACTCTTCTCCCAGCAAATGTACCGTGCATACCTTTTTCCCCGTCACCGGGACCTTTTCGCTTACGTCCGAAAAAAATTGTTTCCAAATCCCAAAATATTTTTCCACAGCTGTGGGGCCATTGCTCCCCTTCTACCGGACCTGATCGAAGCAGGCATCGACATCATTAATCCAGTGCAGTTCTCGGCTTCGGGTATGAACGTTGAGCAATTGAAAAAGGAATTTGGCGATGTTTTAACCTTCTGGGGAGGTGGTGTCGACACCCAGGCCACCTTACCCTACGGTCAACCAGACCAGGTCAAGGAGGAGGTGAAAAGACAAATCGATATTTTAGCTCCAAACGGTGGTTTCGTTTTTGCAGCGGTACACAACATCCAAAACGATGTTCCCCTGCAAAACGTTCTGGCCATGTGGGAAGCGTGGGAAGAAAACTCTCGATACTGAAATAAGGAGAAAGGAAGGGATGGTGTGTATGAAGTATCAAAAGGTACTGTGGTATGGGTGGATGGTGGTGCTCTTTTTGTGCCTTGGCATGGGAATGGCCACAGGAAAAAACGTCATTCGAGTGGGCATTATGTCCGCCCATGGCATGTCTGACTCGGCTGAAGCCATTGCGGCTCGTTTCAATGAACTCTACGGTGATACAGTCACCGTCGAGGTAACCGCTATCGGCTTCGATGTGTTGCTCGACCGGATGCTTACCGATTTCACCACTGGCTCGGGGTCCTTTGATGCTTATAGCATCGCCTACCATTGGATTGGAACGGTGGGAAACTACCTGGCCGACCTGGAAGAAATCCGCAAACAATACCCCGACATCGTTGACCCAAACTACGACTGGGAAGACTTCCCCCCGATTTTGTGGGACACCTACGCCACCTGGAAGGGCAAAAACATCGGACTCCCCTTTGTGGACGGGACACTGGTTCTCTTTTACCGCAAGGACCTTTTCGAAAACGAAGAGTACAAATCGATGTTTAAGGCAAAATACGGTTACGACCTGTACATGCCTCAAGATGGGGATACCCAATTTTTGACCATCCAGCAACTCAAAGACTATGCCGAGTTTTTCACCACGGGGGTGAAGTGGCGTGATGGAGACCAGTTTGGTATTTCCGTGCCAGCTGCAGCCGGAGATCCTGTGCTCTCCACTTTTTGCATGTTCTTTGGAGCGTACCGGAGAACCCCTGAGGGGTTAAAGGTTTTTGGGCCAGTTGACCCTGACTACGGTGATTTCTTCACCGCCGACCACAAAGTGGCCTTTGACCCTGAAATGAGTGAATTTGGCCTCAAGGCTCTTGAAGACTACCTTGCCCTCAGCAAGTACTCTCCCAACCCGTTAACCTTAGACTGGATTACCAGTTCTGAACCATTCCGCAGCGGTCTTGCCGCCATGTTTATCGGATGGGGAGGATACTGGCCCTCAATCACCGATCCGACATCACCGGTCCATGGAAAAGTCGGAGTGAGTGTTTTGCCTGCACCCCATTTAGGTGGATGGTGTGTGGCCATCAACAACGATAGTAAACTGAAGAAAGAAACCTACATGTACATTCAGATGCTGACCGGTAAGCAAGAGACAAAATACCTCTACGAAACGTTCACCGAGACGCCGACCCGTCTCTCCACCATGACTGATGAAGCATTGAAAAAGAAATACGTGGACCTTTGGGTCATGGCTCCCTCGCTGCGTTCACCCAGCGTAAGACCCAAAATCCCTGTTCTGCCGAAACTCGAATACGCCATGGGAAGAACCATCGGCAAAGCCTGGACAGGAGAGATGAGTCCCAAAGACGCCTTAAAAGCGGTGGCAGAGGAGTGGAACCGTATCGTAAAAGAAGCTGGTCTCCAGTAACCATTTGCCGATTCCTCCCCATGTGGTACCACATGGGGAGGAATCGAAACCCGGAGTGACATGGCATGAAAATCAAAAGCTCGTTAGCTCGAGCAAATGGCATTGCTCGTATGGATAAGGTTGT
>JBDIWM010000041.1 GCA_039638595.1 Atribacterota bacterium | reverse complement strand
TCCTTTCCACCTCCAGCGAGGGGAAAGCATATGGGGTATTAGCCATCCTTTCGGGTGGTTATCCCCCTCCGGAAGGGAGGTTACTCACGTGTTACTCACCCGTTCGCCACTATCCTCCTTCCTTCTTCCAGAGGAATCGGGAAGCTGCGTACGACTTGCATGTCCTTGCCCAAGGAGGATATTCTCTGGCCGTATACCCACAAGGACTTGAGAGGGGAGACTACTCCCCTTCCAGGCATCCTGAAGCCCAATAGCCAACGAAAAGCCCTTAAGGAAAGCTTTCCTTCTTCAAGAAAACCCTCAAGGAGGTTAATCTCTGGATTTCCTACAAAACGGGCAACGAAAACATTTGCTGGCTGGTTGTAGACTTCTTCAGGAGTGCCTATCTGCTGCACGATTCCCTGATTCAGTACGGCTACTCAGTCACCAAGGGTCATTGCCTCTACATGGTCATGGGTGACAAAAAAGAAGGTTGCACCAAGATTTTTCTGAAGACTCTTGAGTTCTACACGCATTTCTTCTCGAAGCTTTACATCAAGGCTTGAAAGCGGCTCATCCATAAGAAAAACTTTTGGATTTCTAACCATAGCCCTTCCTAGGGCCACGCGCTGCTGTTCTCCCCCACTGAGCTTATCTGGCCTCCGTCGAAGAAGATGCTCAATCTTTAACACTCGAGCAACGTACGCAACTCTCTCTCGAATTTTGCTCTCCTCCATCCGCCAGAGTTTTGAGCGAAGAGGAAAAGCAAGATTATCATAGACCGTGAGATGTGGATACAGAACGTAGTTCTGGAATACAAAGGCACAGTTCCGATCCCAGGGTGCAATACCATTCACCCGAACCCCGTCGATAAAAACATCACCACGATCGGGTTCTTCAAGACCACTCACTATCCGAAGCGTGGTCGTCTTTCCCGCTCCAGTTGGCCCAAGAAGCACAAGGAACTCTCCGTGCCGGACTTCGAGCGTAACACCCCGGAGAGCCTGAATCCTTCCAAATCTCTTTTCCACATCCTTCAAAATGACTTCAGCCATGTTCCCCCCGCATTCTCCGACCAGTCTCCCGGTTAAAAAGACAAGTTGCCTCCCAATGGACAGCAAGCGAAACATTTCCAGAAAACTTTCCCCAACGCATGTCTTCCACTCTGACGATACGACCCGGTGCTATTTCTACTGCATAGAGATTTTTATATCCAAGTGGTTCAATACTCACGATTTTTCCTAGGATTTCTCCAGATGGAGCAAGGGAGAGAAACTCAGGACGCACACCGAGAATGCACTCCCGAACCCTATGCTGCACCACAAGCCTTTCCGCCATCTCGTTACGCAATATGTCTCCGTTCTCGAGACGAAACCCTCGTCCTTCTCCGAAAAACTCAAGAGAGATAAAATTCATTCCAGGGCTCCCGATAAAGTGTGCCACAAAAAGGTTTTCAGGGTACAGGTACACCTCTCTGGGTGACCCAACCTGCTGTATTTCCCCCTCGTTCATAACAACAATGCGATCAGCCATACTCATGGCTTCAACCTGATCGTGAGTAACGTAAATCGTCGTTGCATGAATCTCTATATGGAGCCTCTTTAATTCGGCTCGCATTTCCTCACGGTGTTTCGCATCAAGTCCGCTGAGAGGCTCATCCATGAGGAAAACCTGAGGTCTACGAACCATGGCTCTTCCCAGAGCCACCTTTTGCATGTCACCACTACTCAATTGTGCTGGACGAAGATGGAGAAGGTGTTCGAGCCCAAGAATTTTCGCAACCCCTTGAACTCTTCGCCGTATATCTTCGCGAGAAACCCTTTGAGCTTCAAGAGGAAAAGCAATGTTTTCAAAAACTGTCATGTGAGGGTAAAGGGCATAATTCTGAAAGACAAAAGCAATGTTCCTACGAGCAGGAGGAAGAAGGGTTACTCGTTTTCCCGCGATGAAAATCTCGCCTCTCGTCGGTTTTTCAAGCCCTGCAATCATGCGAAGAGTAGTGGTCTTTCCACATCCTGAAGGCCCAAGGAAAACAATAAATTCTCCTTCGAAGACACTCAGAGTAACGTTCCTTACTGCTTCAAAAGCACCAAATCGCTTTGAGAGACCTTCTAGTCGTACTCTCTCCATATGTATCCTCTATCGATTAATCACACCAAAAGTTAAACCCCGAGCTAGGTACTTCCGCACAAAGAAGGTGAAAAACTACAATCGGCAAGAGGAAGACGGTAACCCCTGCTGCGATTTGTCCCCAGTTGATACCTGATGTCCCCCGAATAGCAGCAATGGATGGAGGTGCAGTACGTGCCTTTTCGGAGGTAAGGATAAGAGCGAAGAAAAATTCGTTCCAGGCGGCGACAAGGCAAAAAACTGCTGTAGCAGCAATACCAGAAAGCGCTTGAGGCAAAATAACCTTAAAGAAAGCTTCAAACCTCGTGTACCCATCAATCAA
This sequence comes from Atribacterota bacterium, assembly GCA_039638595.1. Taxonomy (NCBI): domain Bacteria; kingdom Pseudomonadati; phylum Atribacterota; class Atribacteria; order Atribacterales; family Candidatus Caldatribacteriaceae; genus Candidatus Profundicultor; species Candidatus Profundicultor thermophilus. The sequence continues at coordinate 14,736 of JBDIWM010000041.1, read as the reverse complement.
TGCTGCTTCCTCAAATTCTCTGGGTATTTCATCTATGAAACCCTTCATAAGCCAAACAGAAAAAGAAAGGTTAAAGGTCATATAAAGGAGAATGAGGCCTATATGAGTATCGATAAGACCCAGAGCTCGGTACACTACAAAGAAGGGAATTCCTACTCCAATAGGAGGAAGCATCCTAGTAGACAGAATGAAAAAGAGAAGGTCATTTTCGCCCCGTACTCGGAACCTTGAAAAAGCATATGCCGAAAACGTCCCTAAGGCAACAGAAAGCACCGTGCTTATCCCAGCAATAACAACGCTGTTTAGAAAACGAGGAGGAAAGAGCGATTTTCCTACCTGGCCAAATTTAGCTGCCTCTTCTGGACGAATATTAAAAAGAGTCAAGGAATGCACAAAAGTCCCCCGAAACACAAACTTTGGAGGTATAGCCAATATATCCGGCCATTGTTTAAAAGAAGTTGCCACGATCCAGTAAATAGGAAGGAGAAGAAGATAAGAACAAGAACAACCAAAATACCCTTTACCATCTTCCAGACCATTGCTTCCCTCCCTACACCCGAGTTTTTCGAATCCAGCGAACAAGGAGATTACTCAGAGCGACAATAAGGATAAGAATAATGTACGCCATTGCACAGGACTCTCCAGTCTTAAACTTATTAAAGGCCAGGCGGTAAAGACTCATAGAAATTGTTTCTGTAACATCTCCTGGTCCTCCACCAGTCATAATGAAAACGAGGTCGAACATCTTAAAAGCGTCAATAACTCGAAAGAGGACCGCAAGAATGAGAAGGGGTGACACAAGGGGCAGGGTAATCCTTCGGAATTTGAACCAGAAAGAAGCCATGTCAATATCTGCAGCTTCGTACAGGGATTGAGGAATAGCCAAAAGTCCAGTAAGAGAAATGAGTATAACAAAAGGAGTCCACATCCATATGTCTACAAGAGCGATGGAATAAAGAGCAATTTTTGGGTCCGTAAGCCATAGCACCCGACGAAGCCCAAAGAAAGAAAGGAAAAAGTTCAAAAGTTCAAAGTTAGCATCCATAATGAAGGTCCAAAAAAGGCCAACAACTACAGGAGAAAACATCATAGGAATAAGCATAAGTGTGGTTACAAGACCCCAGCCCCTGAAACGTTCCTTCAAAAGCAAGGCTAACCCAAAGCCTAGAAGAAACTCCACCCCCACCGCCACAACGACAAGACGCGCCGTAATTTGGAAGTACTTCCAGATAAAGGGGTCAGAAAGAATCTTGGCGTAGTTTGCAAAGCCAACAAACGAAATCTTCCGACTTACAAGGGAAGAGTAATTCGTGAAGCTAAGACCCAAAGACCAGATAAGAGGGAAAACATTCATTGCAATGAGGACAAGTATGGTCGGACCTATAAAAAAGAGTTTCATTCGATACTCTTCGATTTCTTTGCGGTAGAGTTGTGCTCCACTCTTCACAAGGTATTCCCCCAAACACCCGGGGACCCAGAGAATCCCCGGGTTTTTCCTTTCACTTCAAATACCCAGCTTCTCTAAGAATGGCAGTGTGTTCTCTTGCCACTGCATCCATGGCTTCCTTCGGACTCATCATCCCTGCACAAGCAGCAGACCAGTACTTTTGGGTGACCTCAAGAAGCGCTGCATACTCCGGAATGGTCCAGAAATCTTTGACATACTGGAATGACTCAGCCATAGCCTTGTTGTATGGTTTAGCGTTCAGAAACTCGGGGGAATTCAAAAGGTCTGTTAGGATAGGAACACCACCCATAGCCATGTATTTCTTCTGCGTTTCTTCATCGCACCACCACTTAATGAACTCATAAGCAGCATCAAGGTTCCTTGAGTACGTGACAACATTAAGGCCTTGACCGCCATGAGAAGCAAAACGACGGATCGTGCCATCCTCCGCGCGTTTTCCAGGGAAGGGAAAGAAAGAAACCAACTTTATCGTAATATTGAGGGTTGGTTGCCGGATTTACAAACCCTTCCGCCCAAGAACCCCATTGGAAGGCCATAGCGACAAGCCCCTGGGAAAATGCTTGAGTGCATTCATTCCAGTAGTAGTTTTCTGAGCCTGGAGGGGCAAATTTCATGAGTCCCACGTAGAATTCAAGGGCTTTTACCCCTGCGTCACTGTTTAAGTACCCCTCAACTTCATAACCACCCGGTGCGTGATAGTCAGCCCCAAAGCTCCAAAGCACTGGTTGAAACCCCATAGTAACCGCGTCGAAAGTCTTTGCTGGCCAGTATGCAAGACCGTAGAAGTTCTTCTCAGGACGAGTGAAAAACTCAGCAATATCCCGAAACTCCTCCCAAGTTTCTGGGACCTTAAGGTCGTACCCGTACTTTGCCTTAAAGGCAGCTTGTTCGTTAGGGTCTTCGAAAAGATCCTTCCGATATGCAATAATAGGAACATCGAGAACCGCAGAAACACCGTAGTATCGACCACTGTCTGGAGGATACTCACCGTAGAGCTTCTGGGGATGAGGGGCAAGCTTGTCAAAAGCAATGTTTTCTTTTAACCAGTCGGTAAGTTCTACGTAATGGCCGCCGGAAACTGCTGCCCCAAGGAGCTGACTATCCCCAACTATGATGTCGTAACTCGAATCGTGCGCTGAGAGGGTAACAAGGATTTTGTCGGTGTACTGAGCCCAGGCCACAAAGTCGAATTTTACCTGAATACCAGTTTTGGCGGTAAAGTCCTGTTGCGCAAGTTCATAAATCCAGTGGCCAGGAGTATATTCGCCACAGAGAATACTGAGGACTTTTTCCTGAGCGAAAACGCTACCAGACAAACATACCAAAAGCACGAGGACTATTCCTAAAATTCGTTTCATCGTACAACCCCCTTTGAAAAAGCTTTTGCATACGCACCATACAACCAACCTTTTTCGCTTCTCTCACCCCCTATTCCATCACTACCATAACTTTCAAAGGATTACCCTTTTTCTCCCGGGCAATCTGCAAACCCTCCATAAGTTTTTCTAAAGGAACCGTGTGGGTAACGAGACGCTCTGCGTTTACAAGACCTCCAGAGATACTTTGGATAGCCTCAACCCAGGTGAACGGTGCAAGCCAGGAAAAACGAATGTTCTTATCCCAGAAAATGGAGGAAAGGGCAGGAACCTCGATAACATCCTTTGCCCCAGGGAGACCAAAGTACACAATGTTGGAACGGCGTCCGGAAATCTCAAGAGCAAGCTGCATGGCATCTTTGTTGCCTGTCACCACAAAAACCCGGTCAGCCATGCGCCCACCGGTAAGCTGTGAAATACGCTCTACTACGTTCGATACATAGTAAGGCGACGCAGCATCTCTAACGTTTATAAGCTCATCAGCTCCCATTTCTTTTCCCACCTGGAGCCGGAAATCTTGAGTTCCCACGAGAATAACCTTCCCCGCACCACTTCGTTTCACAAGGGAAACAATAGAAAGTCCAATAGCTCCTGGCCCAAAAATGACGACCGTATCTCCAAGGCCAACCTGGAGATTTTTGACACCATATACCGCATTTGCCAAAGGCTCTACAAAAGCCCCAGCCTTAAAGGAAACATTTCCGGGAAGTTTGTACACATGCGTGTAATGGGAAACGACATACTCAGCAAAGGCACCGTTCGTTGAGACTCCAAGGACTTTTTTATTCTCACAAAGGTTTACAAATCCCCGGTGACAGACTTCACAAGCGTTGCAGTACTGTACTGGTTTTACGGTCACTCGGTCACTAACGGAAAAGAGCTTCCGTTCCGCTGGAATTTTTCCAACCTTAACAACTTCTCCTGAGAACTTATGACCAAGAATAAGCGGTCCTTTACCCGTTGGCGTCTCAAGAGGAGAAAAACCCCAGTAGTAAGCTACATCAGATCCACAAATGCCACAAGCCCTTACCCGGATAAGAATCTCGTCATCAGCGACTTCCGGAACCGGGACTTCCTCAAACTTCATGACCTCTGGTTCATAAAATATCCAAGCCTTCATCTTTTCAGGAATCATGGTCTCCCTCCTTATACCATGCCGAGCCTGGTGAAGAGATCCCGTAAAAATTTAATGGAATCAGCGGTAATATCCCAGGCATTAGGCCAGAAGCACAGATCAATGCACCACCAATCCGATGCGTACCCACTCGCTACAATTGCAGGAACAACTTTCTCAAAGTCAATGTACCCAGTTCCGAAAGATAAGAGTACAGCGATCCAAAGGTACTTTGAGACCCTAGGAAAAATTTCTGTTGCTTTTTATACCTCAAGAATCGCCTTCAACTGGGGCAATAGGAAGGCACTTATGGCCACCTCATTAAGACCAAAGAAGCCTCTAAAAGCAGTAGCTAAATTGCTTGTGATTGATTTTTGTGTTTCGAAAAGCAACAAGAGTGATACGAAATCAGTAATTATGGACTCCAGAAAAGGCACTGTAAATTTCCCATAAAGAAATATTCTTTCTCCACCAGGCCAAGTTTTAGTAGAGTCCGTAATATGGTGTAAAAAGGAATAGGCGATGGTAGCAGCAGGAAAGGCCACTCTCTCTCTGGTGGATGAATGGTTGAAAGACAAACATTACCGGAGGTGTGGAGGATGGCCCAATACCAGACTACAGTAGATACAGTAGATGGGAACGCAATTCAAGGACTGTTGACGAGGGACGATGGACTGGCCAGACTGGTTGAGTTGGTGGTAAATCAGATACTCGAGGCAAAGTTGACTGAACAACTGAAAGCGGCGCCGTATGAGCGGACAGAAGAGCGGCAGGGCTACCGCAATGGCCACAGGGATAAGACGATTACGACGCGGATCGGGAAATTAGTGTTCAGCGTTCCACGTCGAAAGGCATCAGCGGAGCGAGCAGGCGTTAGTGTTGGCCATGATGGAGATGGTGGTGAACGGTGTTTCAACCAGGAAGGTAAGGGTTGTTGTCGAGCAACTGTGCGGGGCTGGGTTTTCGAAGTCGACCGTGTCGGAATTATGTGCGCGGCTTGACCCCGTCGTGCACGACTGGAATGAGAGGGATCTGGGGAGCCAGGAGTACTCGTTCCTTTTGGTGGATGCCCTTTTTATCAAGGTAAGGAAGGGCGGGTGGGTACGAATGCAAAGCGTCATGATTGCGACCGGGATCAACAGGGATGGCCACCGCAAGGTATTGGGGCTTAAGGTAGGCGACAGCGAATCGGAGGGAAGCTGGTCCGATTTCTTCGGGTGGCTGAGGGGTAGAGGGCTGAGAGGGGTGGACCTTGTGGTGTCAGACGACCACAAAGGGCTGGTCAAGGCCGTTACAACGCACTTTCAGGGTGCCACATGTCAGCGCTGCCAGACGCACTTTGTGCGGAACATCCTGGAATCTCTCCCAAGTCCTTGCAGCGGGAACTCCATGGACGCCTGAGGCTTGTTTTCGACGCGCCCGACATGGCGACCGCCCAGCAACTCCTGAGCGATATCGTGCGGGACTACGGGTCTCGGGCTCCAATGGCTGTGGAGCGATTGGAGGCGGGGTTCGAGGACGCAATAACCATGATGAGCCTGCCCGAGCAGTACCGACGGCGCCTGAGGACCACGAACGGCGTAGAGAGGCTCAATCAGGAGGTGCGGAGGCGGGAGCGTGTCATCCGTATCTTCCCGAACGAGGAATCGGCGCTACAGCTCATTGGGACTGTGCTGATGGAGATGAACGAGGCCTGGTCAACCGGTCACTGCTACTTCGATATGGAAGAATACTGGCGGTGGAGAGCCAGCCTTGCAGTGCCAGATGGTGCAACAATGAAGGATGAAGCTAAGCACGCTGCCTGATTAACAACCATCATCTGCCAGGAGCATTGTACACCACAAATCGGACTCGATCAAAAATTCCCATTAAACGCGTAGATTCGAAACAGAAAATAAATCAAAATGGGGGTAATAAAAACTCCTTGTAAATTCTCCTCAAAGGCGTTTTAGTATATCAAAAATATCACTTGAATTTTTAATAAACTAAATGTAAAATGAGTGATAGTGATAAAGATGTTGCTTCAAGAGCTGTGTAAAATCGGAAGTCGAATCAAACAGGAACGATTGAAGTACGGCTTGACTCTGGAGGAAGTAGCAAAAGCTACTGGTCTCTCCGCTGGGTTCTTAAGTCTCTTAGAAAACGGGAAAATTAATCCTTCGGTTAAAAGTTTGGTGCGCCTCTGCTCATTCTTCTCAATCCACTTAGCAAGCCTTTTTGAAGAAGAAAGCAACGATCAGGTTGTTTTTTTGTTTCCTAAAGAAAAGCAAATCGAAATCAACCTAGACAAAAATCAAACTATTCGTTTCCTCTTCCCTAAAAAAAGTTTTATCGAACCTGTCTTAGTGACTCTTCAACCTCACTTCGTAACGCAGGACTTCACCACACACAAAGGCATTGAGTTTGGTTACGTTATCGAAGGAACCATTGAAGTTCACATTAAAGATTATGGTGTTATCAAGTGTCACGAAGGCGACTCAATCATTTATAGCTCTGAAACTCCTCATAAATTACAGAATTCTACAGACAAGGTAGCAATTGGTCTTTGGATCGGTTTGCCTTTCGCCAATTCTGGTACAAGTGAAATACTAATGAAAGGAGTGAAAAACGCTTGAAAAAGCTAATCAACGAGCCAAAGGAGGTTGTTACGGAAATGCTCCAAGGTATGGTAAAAGCACATCCTCAGCTCATTTCGCTCTTGCCCAAAACCCAGGTAGTAGTTCGAACACAAGCAAAAGAGAAAGGCAAAGTCGCGGTTATCAGCGGAGGTGGAAGTGGTCACGAACCAGCTCACGCCGGTTTCGTAGGAAAAGGACTTTTGGATGCAGCCATAGCCGGATCAGTTTTTGCTGCTCCATCCTTTAACGATGTGCTAGCAGCCCTAAAGCATTGTGGAAACCCAGGAGGGGTACTATTCGTGGTGAAAAACTATACTGGGGACCGCATGCTCTTTGACATGGCTACTGAAGAAGCTTCTAGTATGGGGATTCCAACAAGGCAAATTGTGGTTGCCGATGACGTGGCTATTGCGGAAGTTTCGAAACGGCGAGGCGTTGCGGGAACAATATTTGTGCACAAAATCGCTGGAGCGGCAGCAGAAATGGGGAAATCCCTTGATGAAGTGCACGCACTCGCTGAAAGAGCGTCTATCTCGATACGCAGTATGGGTATTGCCCTTACGCCGTGTACTATTCCAGGTAACCCTAAGCCAAACTTCGATCTTGCCGAAGATGAAATTGAATTCGGCATCGGCATCCACGGTGAAGCAGGCATTCGTCGAGAGAAAATTCGTCCTGTTCGGCACCTTGTGGAAAAGATCTTAAGCCATATTTTTAGCGATCTCCCCCTAGAAGCCTGCGATGAAGTAGTGGTGCTTGTGAATGGAATGGGAGCAACGCCAATCATGGAGCTTTACATCGCTTTCCAAAACGTAGCTGAAATGCTTGCTTCCAAAAAAATTACTGTGTATCGAAGTTTTGTGGGAGAATTTATGACTTCCTTAGACATGGCTGGCTTTTCGATCACTCTATTTAAAGTGGACGAGGAACTCAAAACCCTCCTTGATTATCCATGCCATGCTCCAGCCTGGATTCAACCTTTCTCATAAGGGGGCAAAAATCTTGAACACTTGTTTGAAAGAAGAACTGTTCAAAGTTTTAGAAGGAATGTGCCGAGTAATAGTTGAAAACGAGGAATACTTGAACAATTTGGATAGTGTCATAGGAGATGCTGAACATGGCTCAAATCTCAAAAAAGCTATGGAAGAAGCATTACGAAATGTTCAAGCCTCGGAAGAAAATTCTTTCGAGCTCATCGAGTCCTTTGGCAAGGCCATGATCCACTCCGGGTGTGGCTCTGGTCCTCTCCTCTTTGGAATCGTCATACGGACTATTGGGCATTCTCTTAAGCAGTTGGGATCCTTTAGTCCCTCAAATGTCGCGCAAGCTCTTCGAGAAGCGCTTGATGAAGTAAAAGCAAAGGGTAATTCAAAAGTCGGCGATAAGACGATGGTCGACGCACTCGAACCAGCTGTGTATGCTTTTGAACAAACAGCATCTCAAGGAAAATCCTTGCTCGAAGCTTTTAATGCAGCTACCAAAGCAGCTAAACAGGGAATGCTCTCTACAATTGCTTTAGTTGGAAAAAGAGGGCGAGGGTCATACCTTGGAGAAAGGGGGGTGGGACACCAAGATCCCGGTGCAACGTCGGTGTACATCTTATTCAAATGCATCTCTCAAATTCTAGCTAGAAAGGAGTGACGAAATTGTGAAACTCGGAGTGCTCGTGCTGGCAGTTTTGGTTTTTCTCTTTTTTGTTGTCTCGACGGTGATGGCCGCAAGTACCATCAAAATCGGTCTCTCTGCACCAATAACCGGAAACTATGCTGAATTTGGGGAAAACTTTCAGTACGCAGTACAGATGGCAGCGGAAAAAATTAACGCCATGGGAGGAATAAGCGGAAAAAACATTGAAGTCATTGTTATGGATAGTAAAAGTGACCCAAAAGAGGCAGCGATTATCGCTCAACGCTTCGCCCAGGACCCCGAAATCCTCGCAGTTATCGGTGACTTTACCAGCACAGCTTCTCTAGCCGGAGCACCGATTTATGAACGATATGGTGTAGTCCAACTCTCACCCACTGCTTCACATCCCGAATTTGCTCCCTCTGGTAAATACATGTTCGGTATTGTAGGCACTCAGGACGCAGAAGGACCATTCAATGCTAAGTACATCGCAAAGGAATACCTAGGCATCAACTCATTAGGAATTATTTACATCAATAATGACTGGGGAAATGTAACTAAAGATCGCTTTGCCAAGGCAGCTGAAGAAAATGGTATCAAGGTAACTATGGCGCAACCATTCTTAGAAGGTGAGCGTGACTTTAACGCCATCCTGACTAAGATCCGTCAGACTAATCCCGAAGGGCTGTTCATAGCGGCAATGTATAACGAAGGCTCGCTCATATGCCAGCAAATTCGCAAGATGGGATGGGAAGTAAAACTCCTCGCTCCAAGTTCGGTTTTCTCTGATAGCTTCATCAAGCTTGGAGGAGAAGCAGTTGAAGGCGTGGTGACCAATACCTTTTTTGCACTAAACGATCCCGATCCACGAGTACAGGAATTTATCCAAGAGTTTCGTAAAAGAGCCGGTCGTGATCCAAATCTTCACGCTGCTTGTGCCTATGACGCCATGATGCTCATTGCTGAAGCAATTAAAAGGGCTGGTTTCGATCGAAAAGCCATTCGTGATGCCCTTGCTGAAATGAAAGGCTTCCAGGGCATTACTGGCTCAATCACCTTCACTCCTGTTGGCGACGTAGTTCGCAAGTACAAAATTATGGTTGTTGAAAATGGCCAGTGGGTCATTAAAAGGGATTACACAAGAGATTAGTTGTAAAGCGCTGGTCCTTTTGTTGAGGACCAGCGCTTCTTTAGGGGGGAAAAGGAGTGTTTATTCTCCAACAGTTCCTCAACGGATTAACCCAAGGTTCCATCTATGCCCTTATGGCTATTGGATACTCGATTATCTTGGGAGTTGTAGGTTTAGTGACATTCGTTCACGGTGAAGTCATTATTTACGGTGCGTTCACTGGCTTTTACACTTTACTCTTGTCCCGTGGGAACGTGGCACTTGCGCTTCTCGCTGGTTTTGCAGCTTCGTGGATACTGGGCGTTGTGGTCAATAAGATTTGCTATCAGCCTTTTCAGCAAAGAGGCCGAGAAGTAGCTCTAATTGCTACTATTGGTTTATCTATAACCCTGAGAAGCTCTGCGCAAGTCCTTTTTGGAACACAGCAGAAATTCATGCCTGACATGTTCCAAAACCGCTTCTTTGCCCTTGGAGATATTCGCATTGCTTATACTCAGGTTTTCGTTTTCGCTGTTGTTTTTGGGCTCTGTCTACTCCTCCAGAGGATCATTACCAAGACTTATTTCGGTATGGCATTGCGGGCAGTATCAATGAACAAGAAAGCCGCTGCCCTTCTTGGATTGGATGTAAACCGGGCTATTCTCCTAGGGAATGCCTTAGCATGTGGCCTAGGAGGAATCTCAGGAGTACTTTTGGGAATGTACTATAACGCCATCCATCCCTTAATGGGTGCTTCAATGGCCATGAAGGCATTCACAGCGACCGTTTTTGGTGGTCTTGGAAGCATCACCGGAGCAGCCATCGGTGGTTTCCTCCTTGGTATTTTCGAAAATTTTGCCGTGGCAATGCTCTCTTCAGGATATCGAGATATTGTCGCTTTCTTAATCTTAATTGCCGTTCTCATTGCAAAACCCTCGGGTATTATGGGTCGGAGAGGAGTAGAGCTATCATGAAACCTGCGAGGAAGAGCATTGTTCTCATAGGACTTGGCGCCGTTATCTCGCTTGCCATACCTCTTTTTCTCAAAAACGAGTATCTCTTGCGCGTAGCCACGATAGCACTTTTGTATGTGCTTTTAGCCAGTAGCCTCAACATCATAAACGGGTACTCTGGGCAGTTTAACATCGGGCATGCCGGTTTTTACTGTATTGGTGCTTATACATCGGCGATTCTTGCCAAGAAGTTTGGTGTAAGCTTTTGGGTTCTGCTTCCCATAGGAGGGTTTGCTGCAGCAACATTGAGCTTTCTCCTTGGTATACCCACCTTACGATTAAAGGGTATTTACTTTGCCATGACGACTCTTGGTTTTTCAGAAATCGTTCGTCTGACTGTTCTGAACTGGCAATCTCTTACCCGAGGACCTATGGGCATTCCAGGCATTCCCTCCCCTGAGCTTTTGGGTATACAGTTCCGAAGTAATGCCCATTTCTACTACCTGATCTTAGGAATCAATGCTTTCATGCTCTTTTTGACGAGTCGAGTCCTCGACTCACGTATCGGTCGGGCCTGGTCTGCAATCAGGGAAGATGAGGCTGCAGCTCAAGCCATGGGAATCGAAGTATTCCGATTCAAACTTCTTAATCTCGCTTACGGAGCTTTCTGGGCTGGTATTGCTGGATGCTTCTATGCTTCTTTCGCCAGTTTTATCAGTCCCGATAGTTTTACTCTTGATGAAGGATTTTCGATGTTAGCCATGGTTCTCCTTGGCGGTCAGGGGACACTCTTTGGACCAATTCTTGGAGCAACATTTTTAACCATCCTTTCTGAAACGTTCCGAACCATCGCTCAGTACCGTCTTATCATATATGGCGTGGCTATCCTCCTTACAATTCACCTCCGGCCGCAAGGAATTGCTGGAAGTGTCTTTCTTCGCCAGATAGAAACCGCAAGGGAATCATCTCAAGTTTCTTCTACCAAGGAGTCTGAGGTCGATGTTTCCTATTCTTGAAACGAGAGATCTGTGTCGGCACTTTGGTGGACTCAGGGCCTTAGAAAACGTGAGTATGCAAATATGGGAAAGAGAAATTTGCGGTATTATCGGACCAAACGGGGCGGGTAAGACTACGCTCTTTAATGTGATCACTGGTTTTCTTAGGGCCACCAGGGGAGACGTGTTCTTTCAAAAACGATCCATTACCAACTTACCTCCAGAACGGATAGCCAGATTAGGAGTAATCCGCACATTCCAGAATATTCGCATATTTAAACACATGACTGTTCTTGATAACGTGAAAGTAGGCTTTCACACCCAAACGAGTACAAGGCTTTGGGATGCCCTTGCCCACACGGCTGTATTTCGCCGTGACGAGGACAAAGTAACCGAGGAGAGTTTTCGCATCCTTAAAGAAGTAGGACTAGCCCGAGAAGCAAACAATTTGGCAATGAACCTACCCTATGGCATGCAACGAAAATTAGAAATTGCCCGGGCTCTGGCAGCAAATCCTTTAGTTTTTCTACTTGATGAACCAGCGGCAGGAATGAACCCTAAAGAAACGGAAGACCTAGTCTCTTTCATAAGACAACTCAACGGATGGGGACTGACCATCGTGGTCATTGAGCACGATATGAAACTCATCATGAACGTGTGCCACCGAATTATCGTTCTGAACCATGGTAAGAAAATCTGCGAAGGAACCCCAAAAGAAGTCCAGAAAGACCAACAGGTCGTAGAAGCCTATCTTGGAAGGTCATCAGACCTGACTTGAGGAGGAGAGGAACTCCAGTGCTTAGGGTAGAAAACCTCTGGATTTCGTATGGAAACATCATGGCTCTTAAGGGGGTAAATATTGAAGTCCACGAAAAAGAGATTGTAACCCTTATTGGTTCCAACGGTGCTGGAAAGACCACTACCCTCATGGGGATATCGAACCTCATACGAAAACGCTCGGGAAGAATCACTTTTTATGACTGGGATATCACCAACGAAAAACCTCATCGGATTGTGCAAATGGGGCTATGTCATGTTCCTGAGGGGCGTCAGATTTTCCCTTATTTAACAGTTGAAGAAAATCTGCGCATGGGGGTCTTCGGAAACTATCATTTACGAAACAAAAGGCGTGTTTTAGAGGAAAGCCTAGAACAAGTGTATATGCTTTTCCCCATACTCCGCGAGAGGCGGAAACAACTTGGAGGAACCCTTAGTGGTGGAGAGCAACAGATGTTAGCCATCGGTCGTGGGCTTATGCTTCAACCTAAGCTCATGATGCTTGATGAACCATCATTGGGTCTCGCTCCGGTTATTGTGGGACAAATTTTCGAACTGCTTTTACGTATCCGTGAAATGGGGACAACTATACTCCTTATTGAGCAAAATGCAAACATGGCTTTGCAAATCGCCGATCGGGGGTATGTACTTGAGCTAGGACAAATCGTTCTTTCGGGTAAGGCCAAAGATCTGGCTTTCGATTCACGAGTAAAAAGCGCCTATCTTGGATTGAGTTGTTAAATTGAAAGGAGGAAGAAGAAATGACGATTAAAAACGAAAAAACTGTCACCGATAAGCATGTCGAAGATTTACGAAAAGCTATTGAGCACAGGGCAACCTGGATGTATTTATTGATCGATGAGTTTAGAAAGGTAAATCCTAAGGATTGGGAAAAACTAGCACGAGCAGCCATTTTTCGTTGCGGATGTTTTCACGGAAATACCCGTTTTACAAAAAATGGAGACTTACGTGAGTTCGCAAAAGAATTTGCCAACGAGACAGTGCGTAAAATTTTTGAAATGGACGTCGTCGAACTTACCGAAGATCGCCTGGTTATCGACTTCCATTACTGTCCACTCGTAGCAGCCTGGTGCCAGTTTACCCAAAACAGAGAGGAAATAAACATGCTTTGCGACATTGCCATGGAGGGGGACCGAGGGATTATAAGTACTTTTCCAGAATTCTCAATGGAACTTCAGAAAACTATTGCTGCAGGAGAAGGGGTTTGTCGACTGTCTATCACCAAAAAGAAACGGGATGATTGAGATGTTCTCACTTAAAGAATTCCTGATTCGTGAGGTAAAGCCGGCCTTAGGTTGTACTGAACCTGCAGCGGTCGCACTTGCTACTGCTCGGGCGAATGAAGAACTTCCTCCTGAGAATATCGTATCCATCGAAGTTAACCTAAGCGATAATGTCTATAAAAATGGTATTGCGGTGGTCATTCCTGGTACTGGAGGTGCCCGAGGCAATGCCATTGCTGCTGCTCTTGGAGTTTTATGCGGTAAATCTTCATACTCTCTCGAGGTTCTCAAAGACTGCACCCTAGGGGACCTCGAAGCAGCAAAAAAACTGCTTCAAGAAGGTCGAGTCACTATTTCGTGCGATCCCAGTAAGCATGGGGTATACATTCATGCCAAGGTCACTCGCGGCTTCCATTGGGCAAGTGTTCTCATTGTTGATGAACACACCAATGTCGTTGAAGTGGTTAAAGATGGTAAACCAGTTTTCGTCGACGTTATTCGTAAGTCTCAAGAAAAGTTGTCACCCTTCGAAGCCATGGAAAAACTTTCATATATGGAACTTATTCGAACCACCGACGAGATGGACGAAGAGGACATGGAGTATGTGCTTCAAGGAATCTCGATGAATATGGAGGTAGCAAATTACGGTCTTCTCCAGAAGAATAATGATGGCTTCTCTTTTGGACAAAGGATGCGACAACTTCTGAAGGAACAAAAGATTAACGAGGACCTAGGGTATTTCATCCGAACGATTTGTCACGCCGCAGCTGATGCTCGAATGTCCGGGGTGAAGCTTCCGGTCATGAGTAGTGCTGGAAGTGGAAATCACGGCATCACGGCAATTCTACCCGTAGCGCTCGTCGGTGAAGCTTTAGAAAAAAGCAAGAGGGAAATTGCTAAAGCACTAGTCATAAGTCACCTCTCGACAAGCTTTGTAAAGAGCCGTTTAGGGCGCCTATCTAAAGTTTGCGGATGCGTCATTGCTGCGGGTGCCGGTGCTGCAGCAGGAATTACATATCTCCTCGGGGGTAGCGCAGAACAAATGGCTGAAGCAATGCGAATTGTCATTGTAAATACTGCCGGCATGATCTGCGACGGGGCCAAGGAGACATGTTCTTTAAAAGTTGGAACTGGCTCGTTCGAAGCTTACTTGGCAGCTTTGTTTGCCATAACAGGAAGTCGAGCAACTGTACCACAGGGAATACTTCATCCTTCAATTGAAAAGACCGTCGACAACGTTGCTAAAATTGAACATGAGGGCATGTCTGAGCTTGACCGAGTGATTATTGAAATCCTGGCGAAACTTCAACCCGAAATGTTAGAGAGAGAGGCAGAATAACAAAAAAGTTAAACAACCCTGGTGGAGATGACGGGACTTGAACCCGTGACCTCCTCGTTGCGAACGAGGCGCTCTCCCCGCTGAGCTACATCCCCCTGGATTTTTAAACGAAGTGGTG
>JBDIWM010000040.1 GCA_039638595.1 Atribacterota bacterium | reverse complement strand
GTACCCCGGAGTGGACAGGCCTACACCCTGCCAGAAGCAATGGAGATTGCACGGGAAATTGGCTTCCCTCTGGTGATTAGGCCAAGTTTTACTCTTGGAGGGACGGGTGGTGCGATTGCCTACAATATTGAGGATTTCGAAGGACTGGCCCAGAGGGCTTTAGAGAGCAGCCTCATCCATGAGATCCTCATTGAGGAGTCCGTTATTGGTTGGAAAGAGTTTGAGCTTGAGGTCATGCGGGACGGAAAAGACAACGTGGTGATTATCTGTTCGATTGAAAATTTTGACCCCATGGGAATTCATACCGGGGATAGCATCACCGTGGCGCCGGCGCAGACGCTCACCGATATGGAATACCAGAGGATGAGGGATTTGGCCATTCGTGCCATACGGGAGATCGGTGTCGATACCGGCGGGTGTAATATTCAATTTGCCGTTAACCCTGAAAATGGGCGTATGGTGATCATCGAAATCAATCCTCGAGTGTCGCGGAGTTCTGCTCTGGCTTCCAAGGCCACTGGGTTTCCTATTGCTAAAATTGCAGCAAAACTCGCGGTTGGCTATACTCTGGATGAAATTCCCAACGATATCACCAAAAAGACCCCGGCCTGCTTTGAACCAGCCCTCGATTACTGTGTGGTCAAAATTCCCCGTTTCACATTTGAGAAATTTCCCGAAGCCGAACCCATTCTGGGTATATCAATGAAAAGCGTTGGGGAAACGATGGCCATTGGGAGGAATTTTAAAGAAGCACTGCAGAAGGGTTTGCGGTCTCTGGAAATTGGAAAATGTGGGTTAGAAGATGTCCGGGACTGGGAGAAAATACCTATCGAGGAACGTCAGGAAATGCTACGGGAGAAGTTGGGTAAACCCAATGGAGAGCGAATCTTTTACCTGAAGATGGCCATTAAAGAGGGGATGAGCACAAACGAAATCGCCCGGCTCACTCGCATTGACCCCTGGTTTATCCGTCAGGTGGAAGAAATTGTGGAGATGGAAAATCAACTCAAAAGTGTTCCCCAATGGCGTCATATCGACCGGGAACTTCTGAAAAGAGCTAAAGAATTTGGGTTTTCTGACCGTCAACTGGCTCGCATTTTTAATACTACCGAGTGGGAAGTGCGGCAATGGCGGAAAGGGTTGGGGGTTGAAGCCGTTTATAAGCAGGTTGATACCTGTGCTGCTGAGTTCGAAGCGCAGACGCCGTACTATTACTCCACCTACGAGGAAGAGTGTGAAGCCAATCCCTCGTCTCGAAAGAAAGTGATTATCCTGGGGGCAGGACCAAATCGGATTGGCCAGGGGATTGAGTTTGATTACTGCTGTGTTCACGCCACCTGGGGTTTGCGGGACCTGGGTTATGAAACCATCATGATTAATAGTAACCCTGAAACGGTGAGTACCGATTACGATACTTCTGATAAGCTCTTCTTTGAACCGGTTTACTTTGAAGATGTGCTGAATGTGGTGGAAAAAGAAAAGCCTGAGGGGGTGATTCTTCAGCTGGGAGGGCAAACACCCCTGAACCTGGCCAAAGATCTGGAAAAAGCAGGAGTCAAAATCTTGGGAACTTCTCCGGAGAGTATTGACATTGCCGAAGACCGGGACCGATTTAAAGAACTCATCCGCAAGATTGGATTACGGCAACCTCGGAATGGGATTGCCACTTCTTTTAAAGAGGCCCAGGAAGTAGCCCAGCAGATTGGGTATCCTGTCATGGTACGTCCTTCGTATGTGCTTGGGGGGCGAGCCATGCGTGTGGTCTATAACCAGGAAGAATTGGAGCGATTTATGACACAGGCGGTGGAAGTTTCGCCAGGTCGTCCGGTGCTCATCGATGAGTTTCTGGAGGATGCCATTGAAATCGATGTTGATGCCATCAGTGATGGGGAATTGACCATCGTGGCCGGAATTATGGAACACATTGAAGAGGCCGGAATCCATTCTGGAGACAGTGCCTGTGTGGTGCCACCTTTTTCTCTCAGTGATGAAATTATTGAGAAGATTGAGCAGTACACCTATGCTCTGGCCAGAGATTTGCAGGTGGTGGGGCTCATCAATGTCCAGTATGCCGTGAAAGATGATGAAGTGTACGTTCTGGAAGTCAACCCCCGAGCCTCGCGGACGGTTCCCTTTGTGAGTAAGGCGACTGGCATTCCTTTTGCGCGTCTTGCCTCTCAGGTGATGGTGGGACGGAAATTGAAGGAGATCGGTTTAACCAAGGAAGTTGATATCAAGTACTTTGCGGTGAAGGAATCAGTATTTCCCTTTCGCCGTTTCCCGGGAGTGGACCCCGTGCTTGGACCGGAAATGCGTTCTACTGGTGAAGTCATGGGTATTGATGGTGATTTTGGGATGGCTTTTGCCAAATCCCAGATTGCTGCGCAATCGTGTTTACCCCTGGGAGGGACGGTCTTCATCAGTGTCAAGAATCGGGATAAGCGAGGGGTCATTTTTCTGGCGAAAAAACTCTGGGATCTGGGCTTTCGCATTGTGGCGACTCGGGGAACGGCCAAAGTGCTGGGAAATAACGGCATTCCGGTGGAAGTGGTGAACAAGGTTGGGGAAGGTCGTCCCAATGTGGTAGATATGATTAAGAATCGGGAGATTCAGCTCATCATCAATACCCCTTCTGGGGGACGGGCTCAGGCGGAAAGCAGTGTGATTCGAAAAGAGGCCATTGTACGCGATGTTCCCTGTGTCACGACCCTTGCGGGGGCGGAGGCTACGGTATACGCTATCGAACGCCTCAAAAACGGTTCCATGACCATCAAGGCCATTCAAGAATACCACCTTGAGACTCGACTGCTACAGGGCATCTCCTTACAGCGTTCTCCTTCATGATTCATCTTTTTGTGTGGCTAGAGAAGGGAATACGGATTCTTGCGGTTATTGGTGGGGCGTATCTGACGTTCTTTTTAAGTGGGAGGATCTTTCGAGGATTACTCCTGCGCAGATTGATGCCTGGTGGGAAAGATTCCCGCCGATGGCTTGAGACGATTGTACCCCTTTTGCAGAGTCTTACCAAATATGTGGTGGCTTTTTTTGCCATCATCTTCGTTCTGCGAGAGCTGGGAGTTGATGCCACAGCCCTTTTGGCGGGTGCAGGAGTGGTGGGTCTTGCCGTTGGTTTTGGGGCCCAAACTCTGGTGCGAGATATCGTCACGGGAATGTTTCTCCTTTTCGAAGATACCCTTTCGGTGGGTGATGTGGTTGAGATTGGGGAAGTGACCGGGACGGTTGAAGAAATGACCTTGCGAGTTATCCGGGTGCGTCTTTTTTCGGGAGCTCTGGTGACCATCCCCAACGGGGAGATTGGAAAGATTGCCAATTATAACCGCGGATTTACCCGGGCTATTGTGGATATGAATGTGGCCTATGAGGTGGATTTGGACCGGGTGGTGGAGGTAATGAAACAGGTAGCGGAAGAATATTACCAGAAAAACCCCCAAATGGTGTTTGAACCACCATTGATTCATCGCATTGTACAACTGGGGTCTTCCAGTGTGGTGGTGCGAGTTTCGCTCAAAGTTTGCCCACAGGAACACTGGAGTGTCGAGCGGGAGTTACGATATCTTTTGAAAAGAGCGTTTGATGCCGAAGGGATTGAGATTCCATATCAGAAAAAGACGGTTTATGTGAAGGAGATATAGGGCGAGAAAGGAGGAGCATGACATGGTGGACTGGAGCATTAAGGTTGGGGGAGCGGCTGGTCAGGGTGTTCAGACCGTTTCAGAGATTCTTGCCCTGATGCTCAAGCGAAGTGGATACTATGTGTTCTCCCTCGAAGATTACCAGTCTCGGATTCGGGGGGGACATACGTTTACCCATATTCGGTTGAGCGATGAGCCAGTTTGGGCAGCGAAGAAGTATCTTGATCTTCTGGTGTGTCTGGATCCGTTGACCCATGGGTTGCATCGACACGAGGTCAAGGAAAGAGGTTTTATTTTGGGCAGTTTCGTGCCGGTGGGGGATGCTTCGAATTCTCATCACTTCATCACCATTGATTTTGAAAAAGAGGCGATACAGCTTGGGAATAAAGTCTTTGCCAACATGGTGGCAGTAGGGGCAATCAGCGCAATTCTGGGGTTAGCACCAGAATTGAGCGAGGCCTATATCGAAGAGGTTTTTGCCAAAAAGGGGAAAGAAGTGGTTGAGAAAAACAAACTGGCCTTCCGGAGGGGTCGAGAGCTGGTCGGTATTGACCCGGTTTTACCCCAGAAGGGATCGATAAAGTCTGATCACGCTCCTCAATTTCTCCTTGATGGGAACCAGGCGCTGGGCTTAGGAGCGCTTTTCGCCGGGTGCACCTTTTACAGTGCTTACCCCATGACCCCCTCTACTGGAATTATGAATTTTCTGGCTTCCCGGGCCAAGGAGTACGGGATTATGGTGGAACAGGCAGAGGACGAGATTGCAGCGATCAACATGGCTCTGGGAGCATCCTACGCTGGGGCGAGGGCGATGACTGGCACTTCTGGTGGAGGGTTTTGTCTCATGGTGGAGGGACTGGGTCTAGCAGCCATGACCGAAGTGCCGATTGTGGTGGTGGATGGACAGCGACCGGGCCCGTCAACTGGTCTGCCTACCAGAACTTCGCAAGCGGATCTCCTCTTCGTGGTCCATGCCGGGCATGATGAATTTCCCCGTTTTGTCTTTGCTCCCCGGGATCCGCAGGATGCCATCAACGTGGTACGGAGAGCTTTCTACTTGACTGAAAAGTATCAGGTGCCAGCCATTATCCTCAGTGACCAGTATCTGGCTGATGCCAAGGTTTCCTATCGAAACCTTGAACTTGAGGAGATACCGGATTTCCTGATTCAGGTGAGTGATTCTTCTGAGTATTGCCGCTATGCTTTGACTCCGTCGGGGATTTCTCCCCGGGTGATTCCTGGTGGCAGGGCGCTGGTGGTGGTGGATAGTGACGAGCACGATGAGTGTGGTCATCTTACGGAGGATTTGGGCGTGCGGATTGCGATGCACGAGAAACGGATGAAGAAATGGGAGGCAATGAAAAAGGAAATGCGCATGCCCTTTTATGCTGAGGGTAAAGATATGACCCTCATTGGCTGGGGTTCCAACTGGGGGGTGTTGCAAGAGGTGCGGAAAGAACTCCGGGCAGAGGGAATTGATGCAGGTTTTGTGCACTTTAACGAGTTGTGGCCGTTGCCGTTTGGATTGCGGGAGTTCCTGGTACGATTGCCCCTTCCGGTGGTGGTTGAGAACAATTATAGAGGTCAGTTTGCAGACCTTTTAGAACGTGAAACCAAATTTTCCTTCCCAGTGCGAATCACCCGCTATGATGGGCGACCTTTTCTGGTGGATGAACTGCGTGAGCGAGTGAAGGAGGTGCTCCATGATGGCCAATCCGTTTGAGCAGGAAAAGGCGGTAGAAATTGCTTGGTGTCCGGGGTGTGGGAATTTCGGTATTTTGAGAGCGTTAAAGGAAGCCCTTTTTGAGCTTGGGTATGAACCGCATCAGGTGGTCCTTGTTTCGGGGATTGGTCAGGCGGCCAAACTTCCTCACTATTTGAATGCCAATGTTTTCAACGGATTGCATGGGCGTAGTGTCCCGGTTGCCTTTGCCATTAAAACTGTGCGCCCTGAACTCCTTGTGGTTGCCGAATCGGGAGATGGATGCATGTACGGAGAAGGTGGGAATCATTTCCTCCATGCCATCCGTCGCAATCCTGACCTCACCGTGATCGTGCATGATAATCAGGTTTACGGTTTAACCAAGGGACAGGCTTCGCCCACTTCGGAGGAAGGGTTTGTTTCCAAGGTGCAGGCCATGGGAAACTTTTCTACCCCCTTTAACCCTCTTAGTATAGCCATTGCCCAGGATGCCAGTTTTGTGGCGCGGGGGTTTTCTGGAGATGTTGAGGGGTTGAAAAAAATCCTTAAGGAAGCCCTATCCTGGAAGGGTTTTGCTTTGGTTGATGTCTTGCAACCCTGTGTGAGCTTTAACCGGGTGAATACCTACGGCTGGTATAAAGAACGGGTCTACTACTTAGGGGAAGATCATGATCCCAGTAATCGACTCCAGGCTTTTGAGAGGAGTCTGGAGTGGGGGGAAAGAATCCCCTTAGGCATTTTCTATACCCATCTCAGACCAACGTATGGGGAAAAACTGTACACTCAAATCCCACGCTCTCATTTGCTGTACCAGGGCATGTTATCTCAAGAGGGTATTGCCAGAGAATTCCAGCGTTTGATGTGACGTAAAAAGGAATAGAAGGGGGCATCCCCCCTTCTATTTTAGCGCTTCGGTACATTTGACGACCATGACGGGCACGCAGGTTTTTTTGATCACCCCTATGGTGACACTTCCCAAAAAGACGCTGGCCAGTCCTGTCCTTCCGTGAGTTCCCATGATGATGAGGTCGACGTTGCTCTCGTCGGCAAACCGCACAATTTCTTCCACCGGTTCCCCGGCAACTACTTCCAAAGAAACCTTGGCAAGATCAAAGGATGAGTCGGCGACTTTGCGTACTTCTTCCATCATATCGTTCTGGATTTGCAAAACCACATTTTCCCACGGATTTCCTGGCTGAGAGGTGAGCACATTTACTTCACTTAAGGTAAGGACGTGTAGAACGGTGATTTTAGCCTGAAAGATTTTGCCCAGCAAGGTCGCTTTGTGAATCGCTAAATCGGAGAAGAGGGAAAAGTCGGTTGGAACCAGAATATGGGATATTTCCATACACATTCCTCCTTTGCTTTTATCAAAAGCTTATCGTGTTTCGGTGAGAAAGGCAACGATCATTCTTTGACTGCTCCCAGGGTTAAGCCTCGAATCAGGTACCGTGAAGTGAGCGCTGCCAAAATCACCGGGGGTGTTACCGCCAAGAGTGACAGGGCCGATACTTTCCAGAAGTCAAGACCCCGTACGGTTAGAGCTCCAGCGATGATCACTGGCATGGTCATGGTCTTGCGGTAAGAGAGCGTTACCACGAAGAGGAATTCGTTCCAGGAGAAAATAAAACACAGAATGTACACCGCAATGATACCGGGAAGAGAGAGGGGAAGAGCGATGCGCAGGAATGCCTGAAATGATGAGCAACCGTCGATCAGTGCGGCTTCCTCAATCTCTTCCGGGAGTTCCCGAAAGAAGTCAATCATAAGCCAGATGGCTAAGGGGAGGTTGTAGACGACATGAGCCATAATGATGGCCGGAAGAGTATCAAGAAGCCTCAAGGTTCGCATGATGAGGAAGAAGGGAATAGCGACTGCGATTGGTGGAAACATGCGGTTTGAGAGAATCCATACCGCGATATCTTTATTTTTCCAACGGTGGAAACGGAAACGGGCTAGAGAGTATCCGGCCAGAGCCCCCATGAAGAGCACCAGGAGAGAACTGAGAGAAGAAATGAGTACACTATTACGAAGGCCCTGCTTTGTTCTTTCTCCTTCGGCCTGTCCCAGTACCACCTGCCAGGCATAGGAGGAGGGTTTGAACTGGAAGTGAGGGAGAAAAGCAGTGCTATACTGTTCACCTGGAGATTTGATTGAGGTGATGATACCCCAGAAAAACGGGAAAAGAGTCCAGAAGGTGAAAAGAAGTAAAAATATCCAGGTAAAAATCAGAAACCCTGAGACCTTCTTTTTGGACTTCACTCTTCATACCTCCTTGCGCAGTCGTTGAAGCAGGAAGTTGGAAATTAAAAGTACGATACCCAGAAATATCCAGGATAAACTGCAGGCATATCCCAGATCAAAATATTGGAAACCCACGGTGTAGATGTAGTAGGAGAGGGATTCGGTGCTACTTCCTGGTCCTCCTCCGGTGATCCCGAAAACCAGCTCGAAGAGTTTAAACGCGTCGATAGCCCGTAAAAGCACCAGGGTCACAATGATGGGAAGAAGAAGAGGGAAGGTGATAAACCGGAAGGTTTGGAATCGTGAAGCCCCATCGACCTGGGCTGCATCGTACAATTCAACTGGTAAAGACTGGAAAGCGGCGAGAAGCCCCAAAAACATGAAAGGAGTCCATTCCCAGATATCGACACTCATCAGCACAAAAGGAGTAAGTTTCGCATCGGTAAGCCACCGGACGACGTTCATGCCAAGGCTATTCATGATTTTCACCATAATCCCGGCATCGGGGTTGAGCAGCATCCGCCACATGAAGGCGATCCCAATGGGGGGAGCAGCCATGGGAAACAGAAATACCACTCGGAAGAAGTTGCGAAAACGGATTTTCTCGTTGAGAAGGTAGGCAAGAAGAAGACCCAAAAATAGTTCGATGACCACTACAATCAGGACATAGGAAACAGTAAAGCGCAGGCTATTCCAGAAACGCGAATCCTCGAAAAAAATGGTATAGAAGTTCTTGAGACCCACGAAGACCCGGGGACTGGCAGTGGCTGCTTTCCATCGCTGAAAACTCAGGGAGAGAGACCAGACCATTGGAAATACGGCCATAAGCATGAGGTAGGAGAGCCCGGGGATGATAAAACCAACCTTGATTGCTCTTGCCCGTTCCTGACTCTTGAACATGTTTTCCCTCCCGGTTGACAGAAGTAAGAGAATAAAAAAGCCGGGTGCACACACCCGGCTTTCGGGATGAATAGGTTATTTCTTCGGGAGACCCAGCGACTCTCGATAGAGGTTCAGCTGTTTTTCCTTCCCCTGTGCTTCGGTGATTTTGACCCATTCTTTGTAAATGGTATTGCAGGCATCTTCTGGTTTGGCTGTGCCCGAGAGCACCTGGGCGAGGTAAAGGTCAAGGTAATCATAGTATTCTGCCGCGCCAGGGATACGTAGGTCCGTGATAGCCTTGGGATCAGAAAGGATGGTCTGAATGGTTTCGAGGTATTTCATGACTGAATCTTTACCCCAGCCTCCTTCTATCCATTTGTCGATGTTCTGGAAGTGGGAAAAACGCCAGGGATTTGCACCAGTGTATCCATGGATGCCACAGACATCCAGAATGCTTCGCTCTGGAGCGGTAAAATAGGTGGCAAATTTGTACGCAGCAAGCTGGTTTTTGGAGAATTTGGAGATGGAGAAAATCCAACCACCGAAATTCAGGAAGTTGACCTGGTTGTACCCTTCAATCCATTTTTTCTCCTTGAAATCGTAGGTTTTTTTCGCTCCTGGAAGCGGACCATAACCCAAAAGGCCCTTTACTTTGCTTCCATATTTTTCCTCGGACTGCTCCATGATTCCGATATCACCCCAGTCTAGGGCAATAGCCGAGTTTCCAGAAACATACGCCTGACGGAGTTCGCTATAGCCGTAGCTTAAGAGCCCTGGAGGAGCGAATTTGGTCATATCTTGGATCACTTCCATTGCTTTAACCCAGCCGGGATTGTTGACCAGCGGTTCCATGGTTTCAGGGTCAAAGAAGGGAGCGACGCCGGGCTGAGCAGCATATTGCATGGCAATATCAAGATACGACCACATGGCCTGGGTTTTTCTCTGGGCAATAAAGGCAATTCCATATTCATTTTCCCCATCGTTGTCCCAATCCCAGCCGGTGAAGAACTCCGCAATATCCCGGATCTCTTCCCAGGATTGCGGGGGCACATTGTAGGCATATCCATATTTTTCCTTAAATTTTGATTGGTAATCGGGATTCTCCAGAGCGTCCTTCCGATAGTAGAGCATATGGCAGTCACCATCGTAGGGGAGGGCGTAAACCTTATTAGCCCAGGATACCACCGTCTTTATCGCTGGTGCCACATCATCCCAGTTCGGATACCCATACTCCTGAATCAGCTCGTCAAGGGGAATCACCCATTCACCACCCATGACGTCTCCTGCCCAAATGGAAGGCCAACAGATTAAATCGTATGCTCCGGTTCCGGTGATAAAATCGGTCATCATTTTGTCGTAGAGTGAGGCATAGGGTACCACCACCATTTCCACCTTGGCGCCGGTCAAGGCTTCCCATTCTGGTTTCCAGGACTCGACTACGGCTGAATGGGGATCGGTAATGAGAATGGTAAGGGTGGTACCGCTGAATTCACCTTGCTGTGATTCCCAGGTTTTTTCGGCGGCAAAAGACGTGGAAGCCACAAGGTAGAGAAGCAACACCACGAGCCAGAAACTTCTTTTCACTGCAATCCCTCCTTGTTCATTAGGGTGTCTTTATTGTAGTGAACAGCGAAGCGTTCTGTCAATCTTTAAACAGGTATGAATGTGTGAATAAATTGGTTGGTGGTGATTTGGCGGGGTTTTTCGTTTCCATGAAGGAATATGTTAAAATGGGTGACACAAATCTTAACGATGAATAAGGTGGTCACCATGGTTCCGTTTTTGCGCCTGTGGATGCTGCGATTGAGATTAGCTCCTCTCAAGAGGGAATGGCTTAACGCGCTCCTTGAGCTGGGAGAAGCTGTGTATACCTTTTTTCGTCAGGGACAACAGGAAATCCGAAAAGAAGAACTCCGGGAACGGTACCAAGAACTTCTGTCCTTAGAGGAAGAAATAGAGGATTTAAAAGAAGAGATCGCGCTTCTCCAAGGAAGGAAGCCTCGCAAAAGGTGTCCTTCCTGTGGAAAGTACATCGAAGAGGACGCCAGGTACTGTTCTTACTGTGGAGTTGAACAGAAAAAGGAGTAAGGGAGGACGAGTAGCACTATGATTGAGCGGTATTCTTTACCAAAGATGAAAGCAATCTGGAGCGATGAACATCGTTTTGAGGTCTGGTTGCAAATAGAACTTCTGGCTCTGGAGGCCTGGAGCCAGTTGGGGCTTATCTCGCCGGAAGAGGTGGAACGTATTCGGCAGAAGGTGACCTTTTCCAAGGAGCGCATGCTCCAGATAGAACAGGTGACCCGTCACGACGTGATTGCCTTTTTGACCACGCTTTCTGAGGGTCTGGGTAAAGAGGGACGTTTCTTGCACTTTGGTCTTACTTCTTCAGATGTACTGGATACGGCCACTTCCTTTCTTCTCAAAGAGTCAGCAGAAGTTATCCTTGCTGACCTTGACGAGGTGTGTTCCATCATCAGAGACAAAGCACTGGAACACCGGTATACGCTTATAGTGGGACGAACGCACGGAGTTCATGCTGAACCCACCACCTTTGGGTTGAAACTGGTTATCTGGTACAATGAGATGAAACGGAATCGGGAACGGGTGGAAAGGGCAAAACAGGTGGTGAGCGTGGGTAAAATCTCAGGTGCGGTGGGGAATTTTGCCAACGTTGACCCCCGGGTAGAGGCGTATGTTTGTGGGAAGCTGGGTTTGCAACCAGCCCAAGCTTCGACCCAGATTATCCAGCGAGATCGGTATGCCGAGTTCCTGTGGTCTTTAGCCATGGTGGGAACGAGTTTGGAAAAGTTTGCTTTGGAACTGCGGAATTTGCAACGTACGGAAATTCGGGAAGTGGAAGAAGGTTTTGGTAAAGGTCAGAAGGGGTCTTCAGCAATGCCCCATAAGAAGAATCCCATTACCGGGGAACAAATTTGCGGTCTGAGCCGAGTTTTGCGGGGGAATCTCTTTGTAGCTTTGGAGAATATTCCCCTCTGGCATGAGCGGGATATTTCCCATTCTTCTGCTGAGCGGATTATTCTTCCCGATAGCTGTATCCTTACTGATTACCTTTTGCAGACTTTCACCAGACTTCTTCGGGAACTTTCGGTGTATCCTGAAAATATGCAGCGGAATCTGGATAAAAGTCGAGGATTGGTGTTTTCAGAGAAGGTACTTTTGGAGCTGGTAAAGCGGGGTCTTACCCGAGAAGAAGCCTATGCCCTGGTGCAACGATGTGCGCTCCAGACCTGGGAGAACGAAAACGCTGATTTTCTGAAAACCCTTCAGGAGGATCCGGAGGTGAGAAAATACCTTTCTTCTTCGGAACTGGAGAATTTGTTTGATTTCCATCATTACTTGAAGCATGTTGATTTGATCTTTCGGCGTTCCGGCATTGAGGGGGAGAAGGCATGAATGGTGGATTTTGGGACTATAAGAAGGCTGGTGTTGATATCGATAGGGCAAATGATTCGCTGAAGCGGATTACGGTTCGAGCACGGGGAACCTGGCGCTCTGAAGTCATTGCAGGTATTGGTGGTTTTGCTGGAATTGTCCGGATGAACCCGGAGTGGCGAAGTCACTGCTTGGTGGCAGGAAGCGACGGGGTAGGTACGAAGCTCAAGGTAGCGATAGAACTGGAAAAACATGATACGGTGGGTATTGATCTTGTGGCGATGTGTGTGAATGACGTGCTTTGCTATGGCGCGGAGCCGCTCTTTTTTTTGGATTATTTTGCCTGTGGAAGGCTCAAGACAACGGTATTTGAATCGGTGCTTTCGGGGATTATCGAGGGGTGTAAGCAAGCCCGCTGTACACTCCTTGGTGGCGAGACGGCGGAGATGCCGGATATGTATGGAGAAGGTGAGTATGACCTGGCTGGATTTGCGGTGGGAGTGGTGGAAGAGGAAAACATTATTGATGGAAGGGACATAGAGGTAGGGGACGTACTATTTGGGATTTCCTCTTCCGGGTTACACAGTAACGGTTTCTCTCTGGTGCGAAGGATTCTTAGGAGTAATGGCATTTCCTTCGATGCCCGGGTGGAAAATCGGGACCTTTCCGAGGAACTTCTGCGGCCCACTCGAATTTATGCGCTTTTAGTGCTTTCGCTTCTTCGTGAAGTCCGCATTAAGGGTTTGGCACACATTACCGGAGGGGGAATCGTAGAAAACCTTCCTCGAGTTCTTCCCGAAGGATTGCGGGCAAGAATCAAAAGGAGTAATATCCAGGTTCCCTGGATTTTTCGGTTTCTCCAGAGGATAGGAAACATTCCGGAGCAAGAAATGTGGCGTGTGTTCAACATGGGCGTTGGTTTGGCCGTTGTTGTAGCCCAAAAAGATGGGGCCAAGTTTGTGGAACTGTGTCAGCAAAAGGGTGAGGCGCCGATTTTCTTGGGAGAAATCGTCCGGGGAGAGAGGGGAGTGGAATTTCTTGAGTAAAAAGATTGTGGTTCTGGTTTCCGGAAGAGGAACGAATCTTCAGGCTCTCATCGATGCGGTCAAAAACGGTACCATTCCGGGTCGTATCACTCTGGTGGTGAGCGATAATCCTCACGCCCATGCTCTGGAGCGTGCGCGAAGGGAGGATATCCCAACGGTTATTCTCGATTACGCTTCTTTTCCAGGGAAGAAAGCGTATGAAAAAGCGTTGCTTGACCTCCTTATCAAGGAAGGTCCTGATTTGATTTGCCTGGCTGGCTATATGCGCATCGTGGGAAAGGAGATTATTGCCCATTATCGCCATCGAATTTTGAACATTCATCCCTCGCTTCTACCAGCTTTTCCAGGATTGGAAGCACAGAAACAGGCTGTAGAGTATGGAGTCAAAGTGAGCGGTTGTACGGTCCATTTTGTGGACGAAGGGATGGATACCGGTCCCATTGTTTTGCAGGCGGTTTGTCCAGTCCTTGATGATGATAATCCAGAGACACTATCGGTGCGGATTCTTGAGCACGAACATCAAATTTATCCTCAGGCAGTTCGGCTTTTTCTGGAGGGAAAACTCCGTATAGAGGGACGAAGGGTTTTGGTGAAGGAGTGAAGGATATGAGAGTGATGGTGATTGGAAGCGGAGGACGAGAACACTGTTTGGTCTGGAAGGTTCGACAGAATCCTGCGGTTACAGAGATTTTCTGTGTTCCTGGAAATGGAGGAATGAGCGAAATCGGTGAGTGCGTTGCTCTCTCCTCTTTTCCCGAAATCGTGACTTTTGCCCGGGAGAAAGCGGTTAATCTGGTTCTGGTTGGACCAGAAGGGCCTCTGGCCATGGGTATTGTGGATTTGCTGAAAGCACAGCATATTCCGGTTATTGGTCCAGATAGAAACGCTGCCCTTCTTGAGTCCAGCAAAGTTTTTGCCAAGAAATTTATGGAACGGTATGGAATCCCTACTGCTCCTTTCCACATATTTGAGGAATACGAGGAGGCGGTGGCCTATTTCCGAAGACGCAATGAATATCCGGTAGTGGTGAAAGTGGATGGACTGGCAGGCGGGAAAGGAGTCTATATTCTCGACGATCTCGATGAAGCCCTGGATGCCCTCTTGGAAATCATGGTTAACGGGAGATTTGGCGAAGCCGGGAAGAAAGTAGTGGTGGAGGATTTTGTCCAGGGAGAAGAAGCCACGGTGATGGTGCTTCTGGATGGAAAGTCGTACTGCTTTTTACCCTCCTCTCAAGACCACAAGCGGGTGGGAGAAGGGGATATTGGTCCGAATACCGGGGGTATGGGAGCGTATTCTCCAGCGCCGATTACGACTCCCTTGGTGTGGGAGAAGATTGAGCGTCACATTGTGCATCCTCTGCTTGAAGGGATAGAGAAAGAGCGTCTTTTTTATAGAGGGGTTCTGTATTTGGGCCTTATGATTGATCGGAAGGAGGACCCCTATGTTCTCGAATTCAATGTTCGCCTGGGTGATCCCGAAGCACAGGTGGTTCTTCCCCGGGTTCAGAGTGATTGGGTTGATTTGAGTTTTGCGCTCTGGGAGGGGAAACTTGATACCGTCCGGCTTCAGGTTGATGCCAGAGCTACATTGGGCGTGGTGCTGGTGAGTCAGGGTTATCCGGGACATTACGAGGTGGGTAAAAAAATTGAAGGTCTGAAGGAAGTAGAAGAAATGAGCGATGTTTTTCTCTTTCACGCGGGTACCGAGAAACAGGCGGCAGATGGTTTCTATACCACCGGTGGGCGGGTACTCAATGTTTGTGCCCTGGGAAAAAATCTTGAAGAAGCTTACCAAAGAGCCTATGAGGTGGTTTCGAAGATTCGCTTTGAAGGAATGTACTACCGCAAAGACATTGGTTTTCGAGCTTTGAGGAAATAGAGGGGATTTTTATCACATCGTCACGCTGGAGCTACCAGTGCAAAAAATCGGAGGCGATGAAAATGGAAAAAGAAGCCCCGCCCTCCGGAGGGCGGGGCTTCTTTTTATACTCGTGCCTTCTCTTTCGTTTTTGATGCTTCTTCTTCCAGCTTGTGCAAGTATTCCTGCCTTTCGGTTTTGTAATCCTTGTAATAGATTGTTCCTTTATAGTCTCTTTCCCAGATTTCGTCACTCAGCTCTTTGAAGGCCTGAGCGTACTCGTCAACTGCCCCTTTTAGTTCAGTAACCAGGCTGTCAGCCCCTTCATGGCTGGGACGAGCGCCGTATTTTTCTACTACTTCGCGGAGGACTTCAGGAACGTCAATGAGCATACAGGGTCGCATGAGGTTATTATCATAGGGCTGTCTTTCCTGGATTGCGCGGAAGAAGGGTGAGGAGAACGCCTCTTTGAGGGATTTATTTTTGATATTGTCAACGGTGAAGTGGCAAAAGACACAGGGTTCCACATCCCCAGAGTTGTTAATGTGGAAGTAACGTCGACCGCCAGCGATACATCCACCCACATAGGGACCGTCGTTCCAAAAGTCTCCAATAAAGATTGGTTTCTCATAACGCAAGCGATGAACTTGATTTCTCAGGTGGATTCTCTGTTCGGGGGTGGGCATGAGGTTCACGTCTGGTTTTTTCCCAATTGGTACATAGGTGAAGTACCAGCCGAAACTACAACCCTTACTGATCAGAAAATCCATGAATTCATCGCTACATACCAGTTCCGTATTCTGGCGGGTGGCGGTGATGGAGAATCCAAAGAGGACGCCTTCATCACGCAGGGCTTCCATGGCTTCCATAACGCGTTTGAATGTCCCTTTGCCTCTACGGGTATCGGTTTCCTCTTCATAGCCTTCCATACTGATGGCTGGGTACACGTTACCCATCTGGGCTAATCGTTTGGCAAGGTTCCGGTCGATTAACGTTCCATTGGTGTAGATCTGGAAAGAGATATCGTTATGTTTTTCAAATAAATCCAGGTGTTCTTTGCGAATGAATGGTTCCCCTCCCGAGATGGTCAGGAAATTCATGCCCATTTCTTTGGCTTCGGTAAAAATTCGGTCTAAAAGCTCGATGGGCATGTCACTCTCTTTACGGTACTGGCCAGCGTAACAACCGTAGCAATTCAGGTTGCAGCGCATGGTAGGGCTCACCACAAAGAAAAAGGGTACCTGACACCCCAGTTCTTTTTCCAGTTTTTGTCTTTTGGGGACACCCAGGAGAATACTTTTTACGATAACGTTCACCATGAGTTTTTCTCGCACGTTTGGGTGGGTTTCCTGGAGTACCTTTCGGGCCAGGACAATTTGGGGTCTTTTTTCTTCGAACATCTGACGGAGACCCCGGATCTGGTCCCGATAATACTCAATTGGGGTCAGCTTCTCGGCAAGATAGGTGAGTTTAATGATCGTCTCATCGGAGACGTTACGCAAAGAATTCACTATGAGTTTCACAACCTGTTCTGTAGTAAATGCTTTGATCGAATCAAAATAACTCATATTAAGTCCCTCCCTCGGAGTGGTCTTTTTATTATATCATACTCGTCTATTTGATTTTGGAAACCGTTCAGGTTCCCTGCTTGAGCAGGTCATAGACCCTTTTCACTTCTTGGATATCCATCCAAGTCAGATATTTTGGCGAACCGGGGGAACGAGAATCGTAGCGGAGGAGAAAACTGGGATGGAACATGGGAAAGATTTTCTTTCCCCCTCGCCACTCAAACCATTTCCCTCGGATTTTACTGATTGATTCTTTGGTTTCCAGCAAAAAGCTGGTGGAAATACTTCCTAAGGTAATGATTAAAGAAGGATTCACAATGGCAATTTGTGCTTCGAGATAAGGAAAACATGAAGCCATTTCTTCCTGAGTTGGTGCTCTGTTCCCAGGCGGGCGGCACTTAACCATGTTGGCAATGTACACCTCCTCTCTCTCAATATTGACCGACTGAAGAATTCTGGTCAAAAGCTGCCCTGCTTTGCCCACGAAGGGCCTTCCGGTTTTGTCCTCTTCTTCTCCTGGTCCTTCTCCGATAAACATAAGAATGGCGTCAGGATTTCCCTCTCCCAGGACGGTCCTGGTACGGTTATTGGCCAGGTCACAAAGTGTGCATCGCTCGACCTCTTTTTTCACTTCTTCCAGAAGCTCTTCCTTCTTTTTTTTAAAAGTGACCACCGGGAACCCTCTGTAAGAGGGAGTTTGAACTCATTATATCATATTTCTATAATCCTATAATTGTAGCAATTGATGATCCAGGTGTGGTAGAGGAGGTCTTTAAATTGTCTATCTTGGGCATAGTAAAGGTGAATATGACCGTGGAGATGGTATTTGGGCTGATATTTCTGGATGATGGTGGTGAAGGTGGAAAAGCCTCGGTGGGGAAGGTCGTTCCCCTCGTGCACACCTCTGGGGGGAGCGTGGGTGACGAGGATATCCAGAAATCTCCCGTGCCGGAGTTTAATCCAGTACAGTTGAGGTAAAAGTTTCAGGTATTTGAAGTACATGTCTCTTTCAGTATACTGATGAATGCTACCATTATACCAGTAAGAGCCTTCCAGACCGGCGATAATGCAATTCCGATATACCAGCACTTTTTCGTCTAAGTTTATGCCCCCAGCAAGGCTTTTCTGCCCTCCAGAGGGATCATGGTTGCCATGAACGAAGAAGAGCGGAACATTCAGCGTGGAAACAATAAAATCGAGATAGTGCTCAGGTAGGTCTCCACAAGAAATCACACGCTCCACGTGTTTAAACTTGGTTTTACAGGAGGAACTGTAAATTAAAGGATCAATGTGATCGCTCACGGCCAG
>JBDIWM010000039.1 GCA_039638595.1 Atribacterota bacterium | reverse complement strand
GGATGAACCGGCTCAGATTATGGCTAATTTTATCAATCTGGTGGATGAATCGGTGAAAAAGTTCACCAATCCAATCAATGAAATTTTCCTTTTCATGTTCCGGTATACCGCTACCAGTGACCCAGAGGGCCGATTAATCGCTATGATTGACTCTTACTTTGGTAGTTTCGAGAACGACATCAAAAATTCCACCGTCATCTCTGAAGACCTGAAAAACACCATTTTCCCAAAAGTAAAAGAGCTACAACAAAAGTGGCAGGACTTTCGCACCATTCCCGCTTCATCCCCTCAGGACAGAGACACCAAATTTATGGAAATGTACCGCAGCATGAATTCACTCCGTTCTTTTTTAGAAAGTTTACGGTTAGATCGCTGGGCGGAAAAACTGAATACCATTAATCAAGCCCGAAAGAATTACCTGCTCCTCACTGGAGAAAAGCGCACCACGGCGCAAAAAAATGTGGAAAGTAATTTGAGCGCGCTCCAAAAATTTCTGGAAGGTGATTTTCTTAAAACCTACCATGCCGTTACCGCCCAAACCATCATCAACGACCGTTTCAAACCCTTCCAGTCATTCTGGAAGGGAGTAGTGCAAAAAACCGAATACCTGGCGAGAATCACGAGCCAGAACACCCAGACTATGGAAGCCATGGGAAAGGCCCGGGAAAGCTTGAGCCAGGCTATGGAAACCATGAATCAGGAAGTCCTCTCTATCTTTGAATCTTCCATGGACAAAGTGACCACCTTAAGCCAGAATCTCACCCGTATACTCTACGGAGTGGTCATTCTCGTGATTGCCATCGCCATCATCCTGGGCGTAGTGCTCTCTCGGAGCATCGTCCATCCCATCAATCAGGCCATGGCCTTTGCTCAAACCTTAGAGAGCGGAGACCTCACTCAGCGAATGAAAGGGGAACGGAAAGACGAAATGGGGAAACTACTTTTGTCCCTGGACAAAGCCTCCCAATCTCTGCAGAATTTCCTCAAAGAAGTGGCTCAATCAGCTGAAGCCATTATACGGGGGATGAGTCGTTTAGAGAAGACTTCCCAGGAGATTTCTTCTACTGGAGAACAGATTGCTCAGACCATTTCTCAGGTCGCTCGGGGATCAGAAGAACAGAGCCAGAATCTCACTGAAGTCTCACAGCGCATGGAAGCGCTTCTCACCGAAATGAAGGGCATGGCTCAGGAACTGGAAAAAGAAGCCGAACGGGTAAGCCTCACCCTCCAGGAAGCAGGACGAGTCGTGGAAAACATCAACCTCACCGCCGGGAACATCACCGAAGTGAAGAATGCGGCTTCTTCCGCCTTTTCCGCCAGCGAAGAGGGGCAGAAGACGCTGCAGGAAGTGGTACAGGCCATGGAGAAGATTCAAGAGTCAGTAGTAGGAGTGGGTGAAGTGGTAAAGAACCTGGGGAAGAGCTCCCAGGAAATCGGGAGCATCACCGACCTCATTGGAAGCATTGCCGAACAGACCAACCTCCTTTCGCTCAACGCCGCCATCGAAGCCGCCCGAGCGGGAGAAGCGGGAAGAGGATTCGCCGTGGTGGCAGAAGAAGTACGGAAACTGGCTGAAAATTCGGCTCAAGCGGCACAACGAATCGCTGACCTTATCACCGAAATCCAGAAGGAAGCGGAAAAGGCCGTGCAATCTATGGCGGAAAGCCAGAGTAAGGTAGAAGGAGGCCAGAAAGCAGTGCACCGAGCGAGGCAAGCCTTCAGCGACATCTACAAGGCCAACGAAGTGGTAGTGGAGGAAACGGAAAAAATCATCTCTTCCTTCGGGGTGGTGGAAGAAGCAGCTCGGAGCATTGAAGCCCTCATTCAGGAAGTCAACCAGATTGCTCAGACCAACCAGGGTCGTACCCAGAAGGTGGTGGAAATGAGCGAAGAGGTCTTTGAGAAACTCAGCAACGTCGCTTCCATTTCGGAAGAGAATGCCGCTTCCGCCGAGGAAGTGGCTGCATCCTCAGAAGAAGAAAATGCCGCCCTGCAGGAAGTCCACGAAACAGTGGGAGAAATCGTGAAAATGGCCCATAATTTGGAGGAAGATTTAAGGCAGTTTAAAATCTAAGGAAAGCCCGGACATGTCCGGGCTTTCCTATTCCATCCCTTTCACAAACTCGAACAATTGGGATACGTTTTCAACTTTCCCCTGGGCAAAATGTGGGGTCCGGGTTCCCCGAAAGCCACATTCGGCAAGAAGCGCTCCCATTCTTTCCCCCCAGGAAGGTGAAAGGGCATGAGAAACAAGCTGCCCCCTTTCGTTCCAGAGAAGACAGGAAATATCCTTTTCTTGAAGCTTCTTCGCAATCGCTCGTATGTCCTCAAAATCGTAGGAAAGGCATCGAACAATGAATTTCCCTGTTTCTCTTGCCTCAGCCTGATTTTCAAGAAGCAAAGCCCGCACTTCGTTCAGTTCCTGCCGTAATTTTCGTACCTCTTCCTCTAAGCATCCTTTTTTTCAAGAAGGGTCAATGTCCCCTCCACAAGGTTATTTCCCAGCATGGTGTGGAGGGTGTCCACCGTTTCCATCATTTGGCGAAAAGCTCTTTCCAGTTTTCCTCCCGCCAAAAACTCAATGCGCCAGAAATCTCTGTTTTTACGGTAAAACCGCAAAATGGCGAAGGAGCCAATGTATCCTGTATCACTGACGTGTAATCCTCCACAGGGATTCCGATCCAGTCCCGGAATCTCCACAATGCGCATGGATGAATTTTCCCAGTATATGGAAACCGGAAGGCGTTTACGGATGAATGCCCGCACTTTGGTTTCAGCTTCTTGAAGCACGGTAGGGGATAAATCATCCCGGCAAGGAATTTCAATTTTAATCCGATCAGGCAAAATGGAAAAACCAGTGGTGGAGAGCGCATAATCCCGTTCCAAGATAGCCGAGAACAGGTGTTGGGCGGTATGCTGTTCACACATCATACGACGCCATTCCTCATCGACACGCATGAATACCTTTTCGCCCTCTTCTGGTTCCCGCCCCTGCATCTTTCCCCAGTGCCAAATTTCTCCGCCTTCTTCGCTCACATCTTCCACTTCCATCCACCAGCGTTCTCCCCGAATCATGCCCCGGTCAGCAGGCTGTCCTCCTCCTTCGGGGAAAAAAATAGTCTGGGGAAAGGAAAGAGCAACCCTTCCCTCTCTTTTTTTCACCTTTGACACGAGGGTTTCCAATGACATCTGCTCTGGAGCCAGGTAAAAAATCTTTTCCGTCATACCTTCCTCTACAGTAGAAGAAAATTAGGAATCCGTCAAGGAAAAAATTAGGAAAATCGTCCTATAGTCAAAATAAAGGACTATGCTTATACTATTTCCCAAGGAAGGAGAATCCTGGTGTCCGAAATGTTAACTCAAGAAAAAACAGTCAGAGTATTTCTGGTGGATGACAATCCGTTCCTCCTCGATAGCTTGCAGTTTCTTCTGGAGCGACAGGGAGACCTCGAGGTGGTGGGGAAGAGTTTGCAGGGGAAGGGAATCATTTCCAAGCTGAAACGCACCAAACCCGATGTGGTGGTTCTGGATGTCCGTCTGGGTGATTCCGATGGACTTCTCCTTTTAGAAAAAATCCGCAAGAGCCTGCCACTTCCTGTAGTTATGCTGAGCATGTACGAAGAGTACCGGGAATACGCTCTGCGTTTAGGAGCCTTTGCGTACCTGGTCAAGGGAAAAGACCTGGACGAACTCTATCAGACCCTGCGTTTAGCCACGCTCTCTTTTTAACGCACCAACCCACATACCATC
This sequence comes from Atribacterota bacterium, assembly GCA_039638595.1. Lineage (NCBI taxonomy): Bacteria > Pseudomonadati > Atribacterota > Atribacteria > Atribacterales > Candidatus Caldatribacteriaceae > Candidatus Profundicultor > Candidatus Profundicultor thermophilus. Next base: position 15,742 of record JBDIWM010000039.1, on the reverse strand, counting down.
CTTGTCATAGTGTCCCTCTTTGTAGTAAGCTCAAAGAGAAAACACCGTTTTCGGAGGAGGACACTATGTGTGGAATTATCGGATACGTTGGTCAACGAAATGCCATTCCCCTTCTGGTGCAAGGTTTAAAGAGACTGGAGTACCGGGGTTATGACTCAGCGGGGATTGCCGTCGTGGAAAAGGGAACCTTGCAAATCTTTCGCAAAAAAGGAAAAATAAAAGAACTGGAACAGGAACTGGAAGGGAAAGATTGTTCGACCTTTTTTGGTATCGGTCATACCCGGTGGGCCACTCACGGCATTCCCTCCGACCACAACGCCCATCCACACTGTGACTGCAAAAGAACCATTGCTTTAGTCCACAACGGTATCATTGAGAATTACAAAGCTTTGAAAGAGATACTCCTTCAGAGAGGACACGCCTTTTCTTCTGACACCGATACCGAAGTGATTGCCCATCTTCTGGAAGGGGAAGGTTCACCGAAAGAGCGCCTCTTAAAAGCAATTTCGCTTCTTGAAGGTTCTTTTGCTCTGTGTATCCTCTTTGCTGAAGAAGATGGGGTTCTCTACGGAGCACGAAAATCCAGCCCTCTCATTCTTGGGGTAGGTGAGGGGGAATATTTCCTGAGTTCGGATATCCCCGCTTTTCTGGAATACACCCGTTCAGCGGTATTCCTGGACGACGAAGAAATTGTCCGGATTGAGCGAAGTGGTTTTACGGTTTTCGATTTCGAAGGAAGAGTAAAGAATAAAACACTCGTCACCATCCCCTGGGATCCAGTGAGTGCCGAAAAGGGTGGTTTCAAACATTTTATGTTGAAAGAAATTCATGAAGAACCACGGGTTTTTGAAGATACCCTGGCCGGAAGAATTGACTTCCAGCAACAGGAAGCGATTCTGGAAGAGCTCGAAAATTTGCCATGTTCGAGTGTGCGCAGGATCACGATCGTCGCCTGTGGGACTGCCTGTCATGCTGGTATGATGGGTAAAATATACCTTGAAACCCTGGCCAAATTACCGGTAACGGTAGAGTACGCTTCAGAATTCCGTTACCGCGAACCGCTTCTTGAAGACACGCTGACGATAGCCATCTCCCAGTCCGGTGAAACAGCCGATACCCTCCGGGCAGTGGAGTTGGCCCGAGAACAGAGAGCACCGGTCCTCTCGATATGTAATGTCTTGGGAAGCTCCCTCACCCGTATTTCTGACTGGGTCCTATATACTCGGGCAGGTCTTGAAATCAGTGTGGCTTCCACCAAAGCATTTCTCGGACAGGTGACCGTGCTCTTGCTCCTTTCACTGTTTTTAGGGGAAAAGCGAGGAGTCCTTCCTTTCGAAACGAAAGAACGGCTTTTCAAAGAACTTCTATCCCTTCCCCGAAAAATGAATCAGATGCTGAAAGAAGAACACTCCATTCATGAAATCGCTCGCCAGTATTACCGCTATCAGCATTTCTTCTACCTGGGAAGGGGGCTTTTCTATCCTCTAGCCCTAGAAGGAGCGCTCAAACTCAAAGAAATCTCTTACGCCTATGCTGAAGGGTTGAGCGCTGGGGAAATGAAACACGGCCCTATTGCTTTGGTAGGACCGGATTTGGTGAGTGTAGTGCTCATCGGAGAAGGGGAGAGAAGGACCAAAATGCTTGGAAACATGGAAGAAATTCGAGCTAGACAGGGAAAAATTGTCGTTGTGGCAAGTGAAAATGATACCGAAGCGAAAGAAAAAGGAGACGTTTTTATCCCCATTCCCCAAACATCCGAATTGTTGAGTCCGCTTCTTGCCATCATTCCCCTCCAACTCTTTGCCTACTATATGGCGCTCAATCGGGGATGTGATATCGACCAGCCAAGGAACCTGGCCAAAAGTGTAACGGTGGAGTAATTCATTTCGTAGGGTATCTCAAAGTACAGTCTTTTACCTTGTACAGGCAAAAAGGGGGAAGATACAATTGAGCGGTTTCGACTGGTACAACTTGGTGTTCCTACCTTTGGTCATCTTCGCTTCCCGGGTAGCCGATGTAAGCCTGGGCACCATGCGCATCATTCTCACCTCCCGGGGGAAACGAAACATCGCCCCGTTTCTGGGGTTTGCTGAAGTGCTTCTCTGGATCGTAGTGGTGAGTCGACTTGTGACCCGTTCCCACACCCCGCTTGCGTTCCTGGGGTATGCCGCTGGTTTCGCTCTGGGCAATTTCCTGGGTATTTACATTGAGGAGTGGTTTGCTGTAGGCCACGTCATTGTGCGGGTGATTTTGCAACGAGAAGGAGAAAAGCTCTTTCAAGCGCTTCAGGTAGCGCACTGTGGAGTCACTATGTTCGATGGTCTGGGTAGCCGCGGTCCGGTGAAGCTCATCTTCACCATTGTGCGTCGCAAAGACCTGCGCAGCGTCATCACCATCATCAACACGATTTGCCCCGGGGCATTTTTTTCAGTCGAGGACGTGCGCAATGCCCAGGCTGGCGTCTTTCCTGCTCCTTCATCCCCCCAGGAAAAACGGAAATATTCTTGACAGGCCTGGTATAATGGGAAGCTGAAACACAAGAAAAAAGGAGAGACCATGATCCAGGCCGTTATTTTCGACATTGACGGAACCATTACTGATACCAATCCAGTTTTCTTGAAAGCACTGCAGAAAACCTATCTTGAGTTTCTGAACCAGGAAAAACCTCTCTCTTTCTTTTATTTCACATTGGGAATTCCCAGTCCTGAGACCATGGCCCGCCTCGAGATCCCCAAAGAGGAGCGGATGCGGTTCCAGAATCACTGGCAAGAGCGAATCCGGGAATTGATGCCCGAAGCCCGGCTTTTCCCGGGAATAATCGAAACACTCCAAACACTAACCAGAATGAAAATTCCCTTAGCTCTGGTCACATCCAAAATCAAAGAAGAGATGACTTATGAATTTGACCATTTTGGAATCAACCACCTCTTTGCTGTCACCGTCTGCGCTGACGATGTGGTCCATCCCAAACCTGCACCTGATGCACTCCTTCTGGCTCTGGAAAGACTTGACGCGGCCAAAGAAAGGGTCCTTTTTGTGGGAGAAAGCATCTATGACATCAAGGCCGCTAAAAATGCCTTGGTCCCCTTTGCTTTTGCCCAGTGGGGAGCAATAGCACCACAGGAAGTGCTGAACCTCAACCCCGATTATGTGTTGAAAACTCCTCTTGACCTTGTACAACTGGTGAAGAGAGCAAACCTGGCGGAGACCCGCGGACTCGGTCTCCACACTGTTTCCTGATCACTTCCCTTTCTTCCCCCAGGCAAGAGCTCTGGTTCCCTTGGCGAGGATCTCGCGCAGAGCATAACCTCTTCTAGAAATTTCTCCTTTGACATCTTCCGTTTGTAATTCCTCAAAGGAGGTGATTTTCTTTCCATAGATGTACACTACAACACTCTTTTCTTCCACAAATTCAGGGAGCTCCTGTGCGGTACCCTCGACCAGGTCGATACGACGAAAATCACCCCTACGGAGGAGAAAAGAGAACGTCTGTTGAGGGGTACTACAGGACATCAGTAAGGGGATCGTGGTATACTTTTTCCCATCGTAGTTGGCAATGGCCTCAAGATACGCTTCACCGCTTCCATCAGAAGAGAGTTCTACGGTGATTCGTATCAGTGTCTCCTCACCATCTTTCTCAAAGTCAATACTTTTTACTGTCGCTTTCTCCACCCCGGCAAAAACAAAAGAAGTAAAAAGAAGAATAAAAATAAGAACTGAACCGATTACCCAAACTTTCTTCATACCATATTCCTCCCTCTTTTTTCTATTTTGTACCGTTCCGGTGGTTCTGAAGTTCCCATTTACGGGAGGTGTGGCCAGGGATTGATCACGTTTCCATAACGACGCACTTCGTAATGGAGGTGTGGCCCAGTGCTCCGCCCAGTACTTCCCATCTTGCCGATGACCTCGTTTTTCTTCACCGCATCCCCAGGACTGACCAGGATTCGAGAGAGATGACCATATACCGTTTCATACCCAAACTGGTGCCGGATAATCACGCACTTTCCATAATTTCCGTTCCATCCAGCAAAGACCACTTTCCCTTCCGCCGTGGCCACAACGTTCCGACCCGATGGTCCAGCAATATCGATTCCGGTATGCCAGGCTCTTTGACCGGTAAAGGGGTCCTTCCGCCAGCCATACCGGGAGGAGATCTTACCCCAGGTGGGCCAGCGCATGGGAATGGTATCAAAGAGTCTATCCTTCTTGTGGACCAAATCGATGACTTCTTCCAGAGACTTTTTGCGCAGGAAGATTTCGGTTCTAAGCCACAAAAGGTTATCTTCCAGGGTTTTAATCTGCACATGGAGATTGGGATCATACGGCGGGGTAAGGGGCGAACCAACTGGTGGAAGCGGTACCAAAGAGCTCAAGAGCGGTCCTCCTGCACCCAGAAGCATGTTTTCCCATCTCTCTTCGAGAAAACGACGTACAGGGACACAGGGATGCAAGTCGGTCGATGCCAGAGACAGAGAAATACCCAGTTTTTTCAACCGAGATTGTAAATCTTTTTCAAGAAGCTCCCGAACTTTTTTGTCCAGTTCCCGAACTGCGTTGAGTTCCTGAAGAGCCTTCTCTGTTTCCTGAGTTAAGTTCTTGATTCGTTCCTCCTGTTCCTTTTTCTGTTTTTCCAGGACTGCCAGAGTTTGCTGTGTTTCCCGAAGCTGGCGATATGTAGAAGAGAGCGCTTTTCTAGTTTTCGCCTGATAGACGAGCACTCCACCGATTCCAAGCCCTATGCCAATAATGAGAATAAGAATTCCCAAAACAAGAGTCTGCCAGCGAAGGTGGAGTTTCTTCAGTTGCCCTTTTACCGGGCTAATCCAGAAAATGGTCAAATGTTTTCCACCCGAAGGCATCTTGCACCCCCCCTGTTACCATTTCGGTGGAATCATCAAGGAATAGAGCCGTTTTAAATCTTCAAGCCCGTAATATTCTATCACAATTTTCCCCCTCCCCACCCTTACCCGGGTAGCGAGATACCGGGTAAGGAGTTCTTCCACATTCTGTTCCACTGGATCCCCAACCAGCTTTGAGTCTGAAGTGGTAGTTCGACTCAGGCGCTCGGTTTCCCGAACCGAAAGTGATTCCCGCACCACCTTTTCAGCAAGCATCTGCTGTCCTTCAACCGAATCTACAGAAAGCAGGGCTTTGGCATGGCCAAAAGATATCTGTTCCTTCTCAATCAGTTCCTGGATAGAGGAGGGAAGATCCAGAAGTCGCAGCAAATTGGCTACGGTAGAACGCTTTTTTCCAATTCGCTGGGCCACTTCATCCTGAGTCAGCGAGAATTCTTCCATGAGCTTTTTAATCCCCCGAGCAAGCTCCAGAGGATTCAGGTCTTCCCGCTGCAGGTTCTCCACCAAAGCTATCTCAAGCTTTTTTTCCTCATTCGCCTCCTCCACAATCACCGGCACAGTCTTGAGTCCCGCCTTTTTAGCCGCTCTCCACCGTCTTTCCCCGGCAATAATTTCAAATCCTTCACCCAAGCGGCGCACCAAAAGTGGCTGTAAAATTCCGTGAGTCTGAATCGAGTACGCCAGTTCTTCCAATCGTTCTTCGTTCATCTGAGAACGGGGTTGCAGCGAGTTCGGGTGAATCCGGTCAATATCGACTTCTTGAACAGCCTTTCCGCCAAAAACACCTGCAGCCGGAATGAGCGCTTCTAACCCTTTCCCCAATCCTCGTTTATTCATTTCTCCTGACCACTTCCTCAGCCAGATTCCGGTAGGCCAAAGCCCCCCGGGAACTTCCATCGTAAAGAATGATGGGCTTTCCGTAACTGGGCGCCTCACTCAGACGGACACTGCGGGGAATAACTACCTGAAATACTTTTTCCCCGAATGCTTTTCGTATCTCTTCCACCACCTGCTGGGAAAGGTTAGTCCGTGAATCGAACATGGTGAGGAGCACTCCCAAAAGCTCTAAAGAAGGGTTGAGGGAGTTGCGCACCATGGTGAAGGCCCCCATGAGCTGACTTAACCCTTCCAGCGCATAGTATTCACACTGAATGGGAATGAGCACCTTTCCAGCAAAAGTCAGGGCGTTGAGAGTTAACAATCCCAGGGAGGGAGGGCAATCAATGAGGATGAAATCAAAACTCCCCACCCAGTCTTTTAATCCTTCCTTTAATTTCCGTTCCCGTCCGGGAACGGAAACCAGTTCCACCTCTGCACCGGCCAGGCGAATCGTCGCCGGAAGAAGCCATAGTTCCTCAACCTCAGTTTTATAGATGAGCTCCCCGGCCTCGATACCGTTAATCAAAAGGTCATAAACGCACTGTTTAAGCTCCCAGCGATTGATTCCCAAACCACTGGTGGCGTTCCCCTGAGGGTCAATATCCACGAGAAGCACCCTTTTCCCCCGTTCCGCCAAGCATGCTCCTAAATTGATGCATGTGGTGGTTTTCCCCACACCACCCTTTTGATTGGTGACCGCCACAACCGTACCCATAGGCAAAACTATTCTAACATAAAAAAGAAAATCAATCAAAAATTCGCGCTGGGCTGGAGAAAAAAGAAAGACCCCTCCCTTCTAGAAGAGAGGGGTGATAGATACCCTATATCCTGAACTGACTTACAACATTCTGCAATTCCTCGGCCAGTTTGGCTAGGGACTCGGCCGCGGAATTGATTTCTTCCAGGGAAGCACTCTGTTCCTCTGTGGAAGCTGAAACTTCTTCACTTGAAGCAGCGTTTTCTTCCGAGACCGACGCCACCGAAGTCGCTCGCTCCTGCATGGCCTCGATCTGGGTACGGGCTGCTTCCACCAGACTCACGATATCCTGAGAGAGACTTTCAACTTCCTGTTCGCTCCTTTTCAGGATCTCCTGCGCTTTCTTAATCTGCGTTACTCCTTCTCGCAGAGCCTCGGTATCATCGTGCACCTGAGACACAGCCACGAGGATACCCCGGAATTTGGCCTCCACTTCCTGGCTTTCTGCAGCTCCTTTTTCGACTTCTCTTCCTGTCTCCTCGGCGCTACGCACCGCGATTGCGGTATCCTTCTGGATTTCCCCGATGAGGTGGGCAATCTGACCAGCAGCCTGAGCTGAGTTCTCGGCGAGTTTGCGCACCTCTTCGGCCACCACCGCAAATCCTCGTCCGGCTTCTCCTGCCCGGGCGGCTTCAATGGCGGCATTGAGGGCCAAGAGGTTAGTCTGTTCAGCAATCCCGGTGATGAGGTCCACGATTTTCCCGATTTCCTGGGAGCGATTTTCTAAAGTAGTAATGCTTTCCCGAATGGCAAAAGCGACTTTGGTGATACTCTGAATACGGGATAGAAGCCCCGTCAAAAGGTTCTTTCCTTCTTCCGCTTCTTTCTCAGCTTTTTGGCTCTCTTCCTCGGTGAGGACTACGGCTTTTTCGATGGCCGTCAAAGCTTTTTCATTTTCCCCTATACTCTCCACCATTTTGGAGAGAAGTTCGAGATTCCGTTCGGTGGCCTCTTTCACCTTGAGACTCCCCTCAGCAACCTTACGCGCGTTCTCTTCCAGTGTACTCAAATCTTCACTCTGTCGGGTGGACCCTTCGGCCACCTCCCCCATGGTCTTGGCGATTTCCTGGGTAGCTTTAGACACTTCCTCCACCGAAGAGGAGAGTTCTTCGCTAGAAGCGGCCAGTTGCGAAGCGATGTTGATGGTGCTCGTGACCAATTGTCTTAGGTTCGCAATCATCGACAAAGAAGATTGAGCCAGTACCCCGATTTCATCCTGCTCCTCCGCCACCCCTTTGAGCGTCTCCGGGTTCACACCCAGATTCCCTGAAGCGACTTCGTTGAGAACGTCCTTCACCCGGCTGATACCCTGACTCATCCGGGAAGAAACCCACAGGGAAAGGAGGGCTACCAGCACCGCCACCCCTATAATGACGAAAATAACGAGGTTTCGCAGGGCGTTCACCTGCCCATAGATTTCCTCACTGGGGACTGTGGAAACCACCGTCCAGCGAGAAAGGGGAACGGGAGCAAAAGCCACCAATTCCTTTTTCCCTTCCACCTTCACCTCAGCAAAACCCTCCTCTCCCTGAAGCATACGCTGCCCCAGGACGTTGAGTTCTGTAGATTTGGTTTCAGTAACCTTTTGTTTCAAAATCAAATTCCCATCCGGATGGGCAATGATGAACCCCTGGGAATCCACCAGATACCCATAGCCGGTTTGACCCAGTTTGATGGAAGAAACCAGGGTCGCCAGAGTAGCGGTATCTGCAGTCATGCCCACGATACCCCGAAACTTTCCTTCGGTAACTACAGGATAGGCAATCACCACGATTTTGTTACCCGTCGCTTTCGATACCACCATATCCGAAACCTGGGGCTTTAAGGTCTCTCTGGCCTTTTGAAAGTACGCTCGATCGGCAATATTGGCCTGGGAATCGAGCGACGTCCAGGAAAACCCATCATCCAGGGCGAAGAAGTACATCTCGGCCTGGGGGTCAGTCTGGGCGAAGGTTTTGAGAAGGGGAAGAACGACCTCCGGGTTGAGGGCTTTCGTCTCCTCAAGTTGAGCGATTTTCTCCAGACGCCCAATTTTTTCCCTCATCCAGGCCTCAAGCGCCGAAGCGGTGGACTTGGTAATGGTGAGAGCCCGTCCCTCTGTTTCCCGGGTTAAATTCTTCTGAAACGTCACTGTGGCATAGTAGGTGACCGCCACAAGCGGCACCACCGCCAGAACAAGAAACCAGATAAGGAGTTTCACTTTGATACTTCGTGCCATCGAACCTCACTTCCTTCTTTGGGGATGATTTTTGTTTTTGGGGTTTGGACAAACTTGAGGTTTGAACAAACTACCGGCTATTATACCACAGCTTTTATCCCTACTTTCCGGATTCTATCGTTGCAGGTCTTTCCCATAATACTTTCCACCACATCAGAGTCATCAAAACCAAAAAGAGGAACTCCCTCTTATGTATTGTTGTGAACTCGTCAATGGGTATAATATCGATATTTTCAAAATTTTTGCTCGTGCACTTATCGCCGTACCCACACTCATGGGTACCCTTCTGATTACAGTTTTTCTTCACGACATTCCCCCTTGAAGCACCGCCACGAAGGTCACGTGTTCATTTTCCTGGGACAATTCCAGTGAGATTCCCTCGGCACGCTGTGCATCAGGATAACGTTTTTTCTCAGTGCGTTTTTTCCGAGATCAAGATTCCCGCTAAAGGCATGCGGGAATGACGGAGGGGACAGCATGCGGGAATGACGTTCTTTTTCTCCGTCACCCCGGCATGTAGTTCAGCCGGGGTCTCAGTGTTTGCGTACCATGGACTTAGATTCCCGCTAAAGGCATGCGGGAATGACGGAGGGGACAGCATGCGGGAATGACGGGGAAGGGTTCATGCAGGAATGACGCTCTTTTCTTTCGTCATTCTGGCGATTTCACGGCGTAAACATAAGAATGACAGAAACGGGTGCTCCATAACCATCTTCAGATATGGTGGAAAAGGCTTCATGAACATCTTTAAGAAATCGAAACCCCCAGGTCCGTCGGTGCCCGTCCCAGGGAACGCAACAAACTCAGGGTAGCAATAATCTGTTCTTCAATCGTTTCTCTTTCATGAGCCCTGTGGGGATAAATGGTATACCGGAAACGAAAGGAGAGGGGAGTCACATTGAGCATCAGGGAATTGGCTCCAGCCAGAAGACCGAGCCGAGCCGCTTGAGGGTCAAGGGTTTCGAAGGCCGTGGTGACGAGAATCTTGGCATTTTTGGGGTCCACAAGACGAGCCACCGCCAGAGTATTGAGGACCAGAGAGGACGGAGGTATTGAGGAAAAAGCAAGAGGAGTAGCTGGATGCGGAATAAAGGGACCAAAACTATACATCTCCGCTGCAAGGGACTTGGTAAGGAGAATATCCTCAACAACATCCTCAGGAGTCTGCCCGGGAAACCCAATTAATCCCCCCGTGGCTACAAGGTACCCAAGTTCCATGGCTTTTTCAAGGTGCGCTAAACGAGATTGAAGAGCGTATCCGGGATGGAGCCTCGCGTAGAGGGCAGGATTACCGGTTTCGAAACGAAGCAGCACCCCTCGAGCTCCAGCATCGTAGAGCTTTTCAAGCGCTTCAAGCCCAATCTCTCCAAAGCTCACAAAAATGAGCATCGAGTAACGTTCCTGAATGGCGTGGATGATGTGGACAAGGTCATCGAGAGATCTCCCCGGGTCTTCACCGCTCTGGAGAACCAACGACTGGAACCCGTATACTTCGACTGCCTCATGAACCGCAGCAAGAATTTCCTCCTCCGTCATGCGGTAGCGGGAAAGACCCCGGTTGTGCAAAGAAAGCCCGCAGTACCCACAGTTACGGTGGCAGAAACTGGAAATCTCCAAAACTCCATGGACACAGGCCCCGTTTCCAAGATTTTTCCAGCGCAAGAAATTCGCTACCTTGTACAGGTATTCCCGCTCCTGAGGTGTTTCAAGGCAAAGAAGGCTCAGGAGCTCTTCCCGTGCAAGAGGACGCTCCTCCAGAGCTTTATCGAGAATACGGAGCGTCTTTGTAGCGACACTTTCCTTTTTGGCAGCAAGGCGGCTCAGACGGAGGTCTACCTCCTGGAGTTCAAAAAAGGTTTCTTTCCACGTGGCAAGGATATCCAGGGCTTCTTCCTGCGGAATTATCTTGATGACAAATCCTCCCTGGGCGTATACAAAATCCCCTATCTGCAAAGAGGGTATCTCGTTGTACGCTTTCTTACGTTCTCCAAAGTACTCGATGGTGGCCAAACGTCCATCAAGTGCGACCACCTGACCAGGAATGGCATAGCACATCTTTCTTACTCTCCTTCGAATCCCAAAAGGCGAAGTTCTCGAATCGGGCTTTCCTCAATGACCAACTCTGCCCCCTCAAGAATCGTCCCCTGGGAAAACTCGGTAAAAAAGTGGCGCACAATCTCTGGCTCAATCTCCGCAAGCCCACCAATACGAAGCTCTATTTTGGTGACCCGCTGCATTCCTTCCTCCTCTCCCCGCTGCAGGAGGTCCTCTAAGAGTTCCCGAACCAGGCGAAGCTCATGCACTTTGTATAACCTCCTCAAAGTAATTCAGGATAGCCTGCGCGGCTTCATACACCGCCTCGGTGAGTCCCTCACCAAAAGAGACATCCTGGGGTTGAATCCCCACGAAGAAAACCGGACACCCGGTTTCTTCCGCCACGATACGCGCTATAACCGGAAGCGGAAAGGTATGAGTGCTCAGGGTGGTGGCCACAACTTCTCCTTCCTTAAGAACCCGAACCTCTCCCGGTCTTCCTCCAAAAGATGCTGCATCGATGAATATAACCTTAGCCGGGTTTTCCTGGAGAATCTCGTCAAACACCCGCTCCGGAGTAAAACCGGCTAAGACCACAGAATAGAAGGGCGAATCATACTTTTTTACACGTTCCCCGATGTAAACTCCCACCCCATCGTCGCGCCGCAGAGAGTTTCCCACTGCCACCAATACCGTTTTCTGTCCCCTGGTCGGTCGAAGAACTTCCTTAACCCTATCGTCCAACAAAAGAGACATTGAGGAAATGGGTCGAACAGGAAATGCAAGGGTCATACGCTCGCACCAACATCTCAAGGGAAAGCTGAATCTCCTCGTCACTTCGGTCAAGAATCTCAGGAACAAGCTTCCTCATGTCGTATTCGATATTCCGAAGATTCTGCCCGGTGGGGATGACACAATTGGCATTCACGATGCGACCATGGTCATCAACCTCGTAGTGGTGGTACAGGGTTCCTCGAGGTGCTTCAACCGCCCCCACACCACTTCCAGCTCGAACTGGAATCCGCTTTTTCTCGTTGAGCCCCACCACGACTTCCTCTTCGTAATTGATTCCCGACCGTAAGAAACCCTCTACAATATCTTGCGCATGGTAGAGACAGTGAAAACACTCCACAAGCTGGGCAACCGTGTTTAAGTACGGATTCGTCACTTTGCGGTTCATCCCGAACAAATCTCCCACCTCTTTAGCCTTAGGATGAAGCTTGGCATAGTTGAGATTCAAACGAGCTAACGCTCCGACCATGTAGGAATCACGACTCAAACGAGTATGCTTGGCCGTAGAGTGGGGAACCACGAACTCATTGGTGATTTTCTGGTACTCCGTTTTGGGCAAACGCACGCCATCCGTTGACCCGATATCCCCCATAAGGAGCGGATATTCATCGTCATCGGAAACCAGAGCCACGTATTCCGTCTCCCGTTCAAAGTCTGGAAAACGCAAAGAGCTCACCAGCTCCACTGTCGCTTCAAGGTCTGGAACCATCCCTTCCAAAAGTTTATGCATGGTTTCCAGGTCCTGCGGGCGAGGGAGTTTGGTGAACCCACCTACCACAGAGCTTATGGGGTGTACGTGCCGTCCAACGAGAATATCACAGAAATCGTTACAGGTTTTCTTCATTCGCAGCGCTCTCCTGACCACGGTGTTATGAGAATCAACGAGGGGAACAAAACTCTTCACCCCAAGAAGATCTGGAGCAGCGAGAAAGTAAATGTGCAAGACATGACTATCAAGGATTTCTAAGTCCAGAAGGAGTTTACGCAGAGCAACCGTCTGTTCACTCGGAGTAAACCCTATGGCCTCTTCGGCAGCCTGAATGGAAGAAAGAGAATGAGCACACGCACAAATACCGCAGATGCGGGAAGTGATATGCTGAGCTTCGAAAATAGACCTTCCACGGAGCATCCCTTCAAAAAATCGTGGGGATTCGATGATTTCTAGGCGAGACTCCCGCAGCGTCCCATCACGCACATCGATCACGATGTTTCCATGACCTTCAACCCGGGTCAAATACTCCACGTCAATGCGCACGTTCTTTTTCATAGACTCCTCCTGCACCTTTCAGCATCCGACAAGCGTTATACATATCCATCCTCCGCACTAGAAACTCAAGGCTCACGCCGTACTGTTTGAGAACCTCGAGAAATCCCTTTTCGTTGGGATTGGATACCATTCCCCGGCATCCATAGCAGATATTGCCGTTGTTAACACACCAGGAATTACATCCCGCTCGGGTAATGGGACCAAGACAGGTTATTCCTCGTTCATAGAAACAGACATTCTCATTGAATTTGCACTCCACACACACAGCCACATCGGGCACTTGATAAGGGATGCCTGCAAGAGCACATTTGAGAACCTCGAGAAACTCTTTTGGGTACACAGGGCATCCATGGACAAAGTAGTCGACTGGAACAACTTCGTGTACTGGTTTGGTGGGAATTGTTTCAAAAAACTTGGCGCCTTCACCGTACACGTAATGTTTGATTTCTTCCAGATCAAAGGCGTTCTTCATCCCGTTCACGCCACCAATGGTAGCACATGACCCATAAGCCATCAGCATTTTGGAACGCTGGCGAATCTTCTTCAACCGTTCCACATCGTGCGGCGTGGTGATACTTCCTTCCACGATGGCAAGGTCATAAACCCCGTCCCATCGTTCACTCATCGTCTCTCGAAACTCAACCAGGTCAATAGCGTCCAAAACCTCAAGGAGTGGTTCACCGAGATTCGCCACCTGCAGCTGACAGCCTTCACAACAGCTGAAATCAAAAAAGGCAACCTTTGGTGCCTTCATCATATCGCCCCCTTGAGACTTTTAATTCGTTCATAAAAGAAAACCGGGCCATCTTGACAACAGTAAATATCGTGGATCTGACAGTGACCACATTTCCCAAGACCACACTTCATATGCCGTTCAAGGGAGAGGACAATCTGGTCCTCTGGAATGTTTTTTTTCAGTAGCTCTGCAACCACAAATCGGTACATCACAGGGGGGCCAACTAGGACGGCAAAGGTTTCTTCAGGGTTGATATCCACCCCAGGAATGAGGGAAGTCACCAGACCCACATTTCCCTTCCAATCGGGGTCAGCACGGTCAACCGTACACTGGAAACCCACATCCATCCGACGCTGCCATTCCTCAATTTCATCTTGAAATAAGAGGTTCTGGGGATCCTTACATCCAAAAATCACGTGGACTTTACCAAAGTCACGCCGGTTATCAAGGACGTAATTGATGAGCGAACGCAATGGTGCCAGCCCAATACCACCGGCAACAAGCAGAAGATCATGACCGATGAGTTTAGTAATCGGAAAACCAACCCCAAAAGGACCACGAATCCCCACAATATCTCCTGGTTCAAGGCGATGGAGCTCGTTCGTCAGACGTCCCACCGCCCGCACACAGAGCTCAAAACTCTTTCGCTGGGTGGGCGAAGAAGAAAGCGATATCGGCGCCTCCCCCACACCCAAAAGGGAAACTTCCACAAACTGCCCTGGCTCAAAATCCAGTATTTCCCCTTTCATCAGAGCAAGCTCAAAAAGCCGTTCCTTCTCGGTTAGACTTTTAACCCGAAGGATTCGAGCTTCCCGGACATCGTATGCCGTATGGCTAACGGGAATCTTTTCCATGGTCGACCTCCATCAAACTCGAAGATACCCGGTTTCCTGGGCAAGCTGGGTAATGGTCTCTTTTAGGTCAATCTTGGCCATACAAACTCGACTGCAGCGACCGCATCCCGTACAGAAGAAACGGTTATAACGCTTCACCGGATAGGAAAACTTGCGATTAAATCGATGCCGTTTCCGGTCAGAACGCTCTGCTCGGAAACTCTCTCCGCTGGCCACTTTGGCAAACGGCTCGTTTTGGCAGGAGTCCCAAACCCGAACCCTTTTCCCCGTCGTTAAATCCAAATTCATCACGTCCTTCACATCGAAGCAATAGCAGGTTGGACACACGTTAGTACAATTGGCACAGGAAAGGCAGCGATTCCCAACATCGTTCCAAACGTTCGCCTCAAATCCTTCCTGGAACATCCGGGGTAAGAGGAAACGGTCAATGGAAACCTCCGGGTGAAATATCTTGTCTTTCTTCATCCGCAGCATCTTGAGGTCCTGAAGATGGTTTGACTCAGGATGCTGAAAAAGTGCAACACCGTCCACGATTTCTTCCCCTTTTTGAGTTCCGACATGGACAAAAAAGTACTCTCCCAGATCGGTGAAAAAGAGGTCGTATCCCCCCTGAGGAAGAAAAGTTCCCATAAGTCCACACGACGCGTACTGGTCACAGTACTCGTTACACTCAATTCCGATAATCGTAATATACTCCTTGCGAATCAGATAGTTAGGGTCCTTGGGACGATCACTAAACACCACATCAAGACACTGTATCCCAGCAAGGTCACAGGTATGCACCCCAAAAAGAACCAGGCGCTCGACTTCAGCCACAGGTTGAAGCTTTTGTCCTTCCCGCACATCGTACTCTGCAAGGGTTTCGTACTGGGGCATAAAGTATTTTTTTGGAGGAAGAATGGTGGGAATATAGTGAATGGCAATATCTCCTGCATTTTGAACTTCCTCAAAAACAAAATGACGCTCACCTTTTGCCACAGGAGCCACAACTGTACCATGGCTTTTTAACACATCCACAAAAGACTCAAAAAAACTTTTTGGGAGAACGGCGTATTCCACATATACCCCCTCTTCCGGTTTCACTTTACTTCACTAATTGAATTAACTTAACTAGACCGTTTTTAATTCCAGTTTTAAATTTTTTATAAATATTTTTCATCCTACCGGCTCGAATTCTCCAGAATAAGCTCACTACTCCCTCAAAACTCGCGAAAAAGAAAGTATGTTTACGCCTTCAACAGTTCAAGCCAAACGCATCAAGGTTTATATCCCACATAGTTCAGATCAAACCGTTTCCAACGGAACTATCTACTCCACTCCAATCTTGTTTATATCCCACATAG